>CAZXHQ010000082.1:0-8708 GCA_964640145.1 uncultured Rhodothermales bacterium
GAAGTTGTTCCAGACGTTCTCCAGCGCGATCCGGACGCCGAGCGACTCGGCCTCAGGCAGCACCTTGCGGATCTCTTCCTGCGACCGGCGATACGCCTCGTCGTAGGACACCTCCTCGTTGACGACCGCCGGCACGAGCAGCACGGTGGAGGCGCCATACGCCTTCGCGTCGTTCAGGGCGATGCGCAGGCCCTCCACGCCCTCCGCCCGGACGGCCGGATCCGGGTCCGAAAGCGTCTGGTTCCAGTGCACCATGTCCACGACGCCGTGGATGGGCAGCCCGGCGGACTCGGACGCCTCGACGACCTCCTCCTGCGTGAAGTCGTTCGGGCTGTGCATCTCGACCCCGTCGAATCCCAGCTCCTTCAGGAGTGCAAACTTGTCGCGGACGGACGCGTCCACATCGACCATGTTGAACTTGACCGCCTTCATCAGCGAGGGTCGCCTCGGCAGGGTCGCGAACGCGGCGCCGGAGCTCCACGCCAGACCGGCGGCGGCGGCCGTACCCAGAAACGTTCGTCTATCCATGACTCGTCTCACCCGTTCTCCTCCTGCAGGTGAGCCACGAAGGAGCGGTCGAGCCGCGTCTTGCCCGGCGCCGGCACCGGCATGGCCGGGAGCTCGCCGAAGGCGAGCGTCTTGGGCACCAGATCCATGGTCGCCGACAACGTCTCCTCCCACGTGAGCTCCTGGCCCGTATAGGCGCTCTCGCGTCCAAGCACGCCGATCATCGTGCTCTCGGCGATCTGCTGCGATTCGTTCACGGGAACGTCCTCGCGGATGGCGTGAATCAGATCGGTATGCTCGACCACGTACGCGTTGCCGCCCTTCTCGGAGATCCGAAGCAGGACCTCCCCGTCGTGAGAGCGGATGAGCGCGTTGTCCGTGTGGAGGTCCGCGACGCCCTCCGTACCGACGATGCGATTCGTAATGCGCCGGGAGGCGCCTTCGAACTGGCGGCATTTCGCCTCCACGCGGACGCCGCCGGGGAAGGCGTATTCCACGGAGAAATGATCGTAGATGTGACCGTAGGCCGGATCCACGCGCACCAGGCGCCCGCCCATGGCCAGGGCGCTCTCGGGGGTCGACTGCATTACCCAGTGGATGACGTCCAGGTTGTGGACGAACTGCTCGACGATGTGATCGCCGGAGAGCCAGGTGAAATAGTACCAGTTGCGGCACTGCCACTCCATGTCCGACATGCCCGGCTGGCGCTCCCGCAGCCAGATCGGTCCGGTCATGTAATAGGCCTGCGCCCCGGTGATCTCGCCGATCATGCCGTCGTGGATGGCCGCGACGGCGTCGACGAAGCTGGGCTGACGGCGGTAGAGCGTACCCGCGATGACCGACAGCCCCTTCTCATCGGCCAGCCGGCCGGTTTCGACGATCGAATGATAGCCGGCGACGTCGACCTGGGAGGGCTTCTCCATGAAGACGTGCTTGCCCGCCTCCACCGTGTAGCGAAACTGCACCGGGCGGAAGCCCGGCGGCGTCGCCAGGATGACGTAATCGACCTCGGCGTCGGCGACGTGTTTGTAATTGTCGAACCCTGTAAACGTGCGCGCGTCGGGCACGTTGAGATGCTCCCCGACATGTTCGTCGAGCTGCGCCCGCGAGCTTTCGAGCCGATCCTCGAAGAGATCGCCCATGGCGTAGATTTCGACGCCCTCGGCGGCTCGGACGGCGTCAACGGCGGCGCCGGTCCCGCGTCCACCGCAGCCGACGACGCCGACGCGGGTGAGGTCGGACCCGGCGGCATACGCAAAGTTACCTGAGCTCATCAAAACGGAAGCACCGGCGGCCGCCGCAGCCGATGACTTGATGAAGCGGCGCCGCGTCACGCCGGCGCTGTTGGCGTTCTTGTCTTCCACGTCCAGTCCTCTCCGGTTATTCGTTGTCTATTGCAGTGGGCCGGGACGACCGGCCTCGTAAGTTCGCGCTCGACCGCGCGGTATCGCCACGGTCACAGGTGTAATATATGGGCAAGGAACCTTACATGTTGAGAACAAGCGGAGGCGGCCGCGCGAATGACTTCCTACGTACATCGTTTCGTACGTGCGATCGGATGAACTAAGAAAACGTGAACGCTCTCACAGCCGCGCACCCCGCGGGAGATATTTACTCATGCTATGGACCATCATCGTCATCCTGCTGATCCTCTGGCTTCTCGGCCTCATCGGCGGCTACACGCTCGGCGGCGTCCTGCACCTGCTGCTCGTCGTCGCGGTGATCATACTGATCTTGAACCTCGTGCAGGGACGCCGGGCCGTATAGGCGCGCCCCGGCGCAGGGCCTCCGTCTTCGGCCGGCACGGCCTGTGGCTGCCGCCGGCCGAGGGGGAGGCTATTCGAGGCGCTTGACGACAAGGAGCGTCATGTCGTCGTGCGGGTCCGCCTTGCCCACATGGGCGGTCACCGACCGCGTGACGGCGTCGAGCACCTCGCCGGCGGTGCCGGTCCGCGCGCCGATCAACACGTCGACGAGCTGCGCTTCCCCGAATTCTTCTCGCCGGAGATTCATCGCTTCGCTGATGCCGTCGCTGTAGAGCAGCAGCACGCTGCCCGGCTGCATCGCGACGGTGCTGGCGCGGTATCCGGGACGCCGCACCGCTCCCAGCACGATGCCGGCCGTCTCCAGGCGGCGAACCGAGCCGTCCGGCCTGCACAGAAACGGCCTGTTGTGGCCGGCATTGGCGTAGGTTAGCTCGTGGGTCCCGGGGTCGACGACGGCATAGATCATGGTAACGAACGAACCCTTGCGCATGCTCCTGAGCAGGAGCCGGCTGAGCGTCTCCAGCGTCGCGGCCGGATCCATCGTATCCATATACCTTGCGCGGAGGCTCGCCTGCACGTTCGACATCAGCAAGGCCGCGGGCAGCCCCTTGCCCGACACGTCGCCGACGCACACGGCAAGCCGTCCGCCCTCCATCTCCAGAAAGTCGAAGTAATCACCTCCCACCCGCTGGGCGGGGCGGCTCTCGCCGGCCAGTTCGTAGCCGTCCACCACCGGCGCCCGATCCGGCAGCAGCCTGGTCTGAATGTCGGACGCCACGCGCAGCTCCTGCCGCACCTCGAGCAGCGCGCGTTCTTCTTCGTATAGCCGCGCGTTCTCGACGACCTGGGCGGACTGCGCCGCGATGATCGTAAGAAGGCGCTGATCCGCCTCCGTAAAGGAGCGGCCGCCCTTTTTATTGAAGACCGTAAGGATCCCGATGAGGTCCGAGCGCGCCATCAGCGGCACGCAGAGGATCGAACGGATCTCCTCACTCCACTGCGCGCCCGTAAACCGCCTGTCGTGGCGCGGGTCCGGCAGGTGGATGGGCTCGCGATGCAGGTGCATCCATCCGAGGAGCTGCTCGTTCGCACGCATCGGCGGATGATCACCGGTGCCGGAGCTCGTGCGTACGAGCGTCTGCGTCGTCGCCGCCGCGTCGCCTTCGACCAGCGAGATGACGCCCTGTTCGGCCTCCAGCGCCTGAATCGAACGTCGCACGATCCGCTCCATGACGTCCTTCGAATCGCGTGAGGCGCCGATCTCTCGGGCGAGCTCGTTGAGGACGGACAGCTCGTCAACCGCCCGCCGGAGCTGCTGGTTTTCCTCTTCCAGCCGTCGAAGACGATCCTCGCTATCTTTGAATGGCATCGCGTGGCGGCGAAATACCTGGAACGGGCACGTGACGCGGGACAGCAGCCGTACCTGTGCAGGATACGGCCTGGCCGGTCAAAAATAAAAGATTCGAGGCGACCGCCCGAATCGCAGCAGGGAATCACCGTTCGACGGAACGGGCGGATGCCGGCCGTTCAGCCGAGCCACCCCATGAGGCGGGCCACCGCCACGCCGAGCCAGCTCGCAAGAGCGGCCAGCACGGCGTGAAAAAGGGCCCGGCCGATCTGGAAGGTCGGGCCGCTTTCGCCGGACCGGCCGGCCTCGATCACCTCCGCCAGAAGGACCGCGACGCCTACGGCGGCGGGTACGTTGGCGGGGAATCCCACTACGAAGTAGAACGCGACCGTCAGCGCGGCGGCGCCGGCCAGCGCAAGGAGGGCACCTCCGACCGTCAGTGGACCTCGCTTCAGGTTTTTCTCCATCTAGAACATCGCGCTCAGTTGTACTTGCATCGTATGGATCACAGAGGCATTCGACGGCGCACGTCCGTCGTAGGACATCGTCGCGCGCAGGTATTCGTTCACCGTATACTGCCCTCGCACCGTCCACATGTAGGACGTCCCGGGACCGCGGCCGTCGGTGAGCTCGAACCGGGCCAGTCCGGACGCCGCGCCGACGACGGCGACGTCCGCCAGCTCAATGCGGGCCGTCGCCTGCAGTTTCCGCGGGTGGGTGTATCGCAGCTCCAGCGGCAGCTTCAAAAGTCGCGCCCGGCGGTCGCCGAGCGCGTCCTCCTTGCGTCCGTACGCGGCCGAACCGAGCAGTTGAAGGTGATCCGAGAGGACGTAGGAAAGCTCGGGCTCGATCCGCGTCCCGGCAATATCGTACCGGCGCGAATCGAACGTCGCGCTCGAGAGCCGATCCTGCTCCATCGCCCCCAGGACCCGAAGGCCCCAGCGCTCCGTCGGGCGCAGCCGTCCTTCGAGGCGCCAGCCGTTCACGTAGCGTGCCTCCTCGCCGGCAGCCAGCTCGCTCAGGCTCCGCAACTGACTAAACGAGATGTCGAGGCCGTAGTTCGGACGCGGCCGAAACAGAAACACGTCCTGCGCCACGTGCAGGCGCCCCGTCATCGTATGCTGCGGATCGCGAAATCGGCTGAGGTCGAGCAGATAGATGCCGGCGATGTTCGGGTCGCGTGACTTCTCCCGCACCTCGACGACGGACCGCGTCGAGACCTGCGAGAGCCAGCGCTTCCAGCGGGCGTCGGGCGAGCTCCAGAATCGGCTCGGATCCACTTCCAGGCGCAGGCGGCTCTGCACGTTCACGACGGAGGTGAGGGTGTCGGACGGTATGAAGGTTTTTACATAGGACCCTTCATTCGGCAGCCGCTCGGGCAGGAGCTCGTCGATCTGCACGATACCGTCCTCGTTGTCGTCTTCCCACACGTACTGTCCGATCTCCGGACCGGTGCGGACGTAGATCTCCTGCAGCGTCGGCGTGCGCTCGGTCATCCCTTCGTAGAGCACGTTGAGCTGAACGGCGCGCTGAAAAGGCCGGTACCCGCCGTTGAGTCGCAGGATGAGCGACTCGGCATTCTTTCGATTCTCCTCGACACGAAACCGTTCGGTGAACCGGCGCCTGCGAAAACCCAGGTTACCGTCCACCTCCAGCGCCGAGGAGGGGCGGTAGCGAACCGTCGACTGCCCGGTCCACGACGTGGCGGCGGGGCGCACCTGCCCGCCGAGCCAGTCGTCTTCTACGCGACGCTCTACGAAGCCGCCGACCTCGAGGGCGCCTTCGTTCCACGCCGCGCCGGGTCGGATCTCGACGAAACGAAAGGACGGCCGCGCCAGGCTGTCGAGCCCGACCACGTCCTGCCTCCGGTCTTCGTGTTCGATCTCAAGGCGGGGGGTCAGTCGCCCGCCCATCACCGGAACGCTCGCCACGCCCAGCTGCCGCACCCACCGTCCGTCCTCTCCCGCGAGCGAATCCCTGCTGCCGATCACCTCCAGGCTGTAGTCGACAAGCGGCCAGCCGGCCTCCTCGAGCGTCGCAGACGCCGCGCGGCGCACGCCCACGAAGACGTCCCCCAGGAGAATTCGCCCGACCTCCGCCCGCAGGCTGGACTGGCCGAGGACGTCGATGCGCGCGTCGCCTTCGTCGATCGTCTCGTCGGCCGAGCGTCCAGTGGATTCCGGAACGTGCCCGGCGGACAGGTTCCAGCGACGCTCGAACTCGACCGGACGGATGCGGTTGAACGAGGCGAACGAGCCGCCCACGTGTCGACGACGATACGCGCCCGAAATGCGCGCCTCCCCGACCGCGATCGGCTTCAGGCGGAGGCCGGCCAGGAACGCATCGCCGACGTCGTCCTGCGCATCGAGCGGCGAGAGGCGGTTCTGATCGTTGATGCTCCGGGCCCACTCTCCGTAGACTTCGAGGTGCGGGATAGGCTCCACCGAACCGTGCACGTCCACGAGCTGTTGCCGCTTCGGCTTCGGGAGCGTCCGCACAGGCAGGTAGCTGCCCGCGCCGGGGCCCCGGTACTCGTAGAGGATCCCGTTCACGGAACGCCCCACGCGCTCGTAGCTGCCCTCCCCTGCGCCGGCTCGGCTGAACTGGAGTCGGAAGACGGGCTCGCCGGCCTCGGGAGCGCGCTCCAGCGCGGCGTACACCGTGTCCGCGTCCCGAATCTCCCGCCGGTACTGCACGTACGACGCTTCCGGGTCGAACGCCACGCGCTCGGCTCCGCCTGTAGCTGCGACCCCGTCCCCGGCCTGCATGAGTGCCAGGGAATCCTGGCGGCTGAAGCCGAACTCCTCACTGAAGTCTCTGCTGTCGGCCTCCCGGATGAACGCCACGCCCAGGCGTGCGCGGGTCCCCTCGTCGGCGGGCCAGAAGGTGGTCTCGACCTGAGAGCCGACGAGCGACCGCGTGAACTGGCTCGTCGAGTACTGAAACTCGACCTTAATCCGCTTGTCCTCGGTCACCATCACGTTCGGCGTGAAGCTGATCTCCGCCGTGGCGTAGTCGATCGTATAGTCGTTCGTCTCCCCGCGCGTGAGCTGCCGGCCGTCCACGTAAACGCGCTCGGATCCCGGCACCACGAGGACGAACTGCTCGCCCTGCGCCCCTTCCAGCCGGTAGGGGCCCTGCACGCCGTCGATCGGTTCGATCTGCTGCTCTCGGTAGATGCCGCGCGAGGTGGCCCCCGCCACGGTGACGCGTCCACCGCCGAAGGCCCCGGACGGCGGCACATCGGTCGTGGCGGAGCCGCCCTGCAGCTTCCGCGCGAACTGCCCGAATTCGCTCGCGGCGAAACGAAGGTCGAAGTCGCCGAGCTGTGCGCTGCCGTAGGGCCCGTCGATCCCGATAAAGACGCGGTCGAATTCCTCGATGCGCTGGGTCGTGCCCTCCGGGAGGATCGGCGTGTTCGCATCCGTCAGGACGGCCTGCACCTCGACCCCGTCGGCGATTTCTCCCGAAAGCTGCATCCGCAGGCCCGACTCGACGGTCACGTCGCGGTCGTTGCCGGCCAGAATGCCCCGCGTGATGGATCCGCTGTGCTGCAGCCGGCCCGAGGAGGGCAAGAGCGGCTCGGCCGGGAGCGTCGGCGCATCCGAGTCCGGCACGGCGAGCGCACCGTCCCCTTCACCGGGTTGGTGACGTCGGTAGAGATCCTGCAGTCGGAAGGGAAGGGTTCGGTATTCGACGACGAACTGCTCGGCGCCACCGACGTCGTCGATCCAAAGGCGCGCATATCGATAGTCGAGCCGGTAACGCGACGCATCGAGCACCTCGCCGTCGACTAGAACCCGCTCCGACCCCGGCAGGACGATCGGTTCGAGCTGGAACGGCTGTTCGACATGCGCCTCGAGCGTGTCGCTGTGAAAGCCGCCGGCGGGGGATACGGTCTCCTGGGCCGACGTCGTCGACACGACGCATGCCAGGATGAAGGCAGCAACTGCAGACCGGCCGATCATGGTACGGAGGCGCGAGAACCCTCGACGTCGAGGCTGATTCGTAGGCGTACGCGTGGATCGTAACGGTCGGGGATGCGGCTCTCGTGACAAGATCTGGACGTGCGTACCGACTGTACTCGGCTCACCTAGCCGGGTTTCGGGAGGGGAGGAACCGCTACGGTAGGACGTCCAACCGGTATGCGCGCTCGGCGCCGACGGCAAACAGCGTCCCGTCGGGTGCGGCTGCCAGATCCACCAGATCCTCTCCGACCCGCAGCTCCACCCGGCGCGCGAGCCGCCCCTGCGCATCGAAGAGGACAAGGGCGCGCGGAAGCAGCGCCGCCACGCGGCGGCCGCCCACCACGGCGACCGCGCGCACGTCCGGCAGCCGCCCTCCCCCCAACGCGCGCACGAAGGTCCCGAAGTGATCGTAGACCAGGATGCTCCCGGCTCCCCGGTCGGCGACGTAAAGCAGCGACTCCGGGCCTGCGAAGACGTCTATCGGGTCGGACAGCGCCCCCTGCGCGGCATTCACGTCTCCGATGACGGCGGCGAGACGGCGATTCTCATTCCACTTCACCACGACGCGCCGGTCCGCATCGACGGCGAAGGTTTCGTTGGCGCCGGACGTTGCGACGCCGATCGGAATGCCGGTAGGAATTCCGGCCGTCTGATCGTCGCCCCTGCGGTAGGTCACGCGCGCCGACGACGCGTCGTCCGACCGCGTAAGCGGAATGGAACCCAGATAGGCGAAGGCCTTCGAGAAGATCTGGATGCGGTGGTTGCCGGCGTCGGCGACGTAGAGGGCCATGCCGTTCGTGGGATCCACGGCGGAGGGACGATCGAACTCCCCTTCGCGTGCGCCCGGACCGCCGACCGTCGCAATCAGGTGGCCGTCACGATCCATCTTCACGATCACGTGGCGCCCGGCGTCGGCGACGTAGAGCGCGCCCTGCGGGTCGGCAGCGATGCCGCGGGCGTCCGCGAATCGCTGATGCGGGATGGGCACGGCTGCGATCGTGTCCGCCTTCTGCGGTTCGTCCGTACCGGCTGCGATCGTGTCCGCTTTCTGCGCGTGGGCCACGCCGGCCGCAATCGTGTCCGCCTTCTGCGCGTGGGCCACGCCGGCCGCGACGAGCA
>CAZXHQ010000082.1:8808-10564 GCA_964640145.1 uncultured Rhodothermales bacterium
CCGGCCGCAATCGTGTCCGCCTTCTGCGCGTGGGCCACGCCGGCCGCGACGAGCAGGCCGGTGGCCACCAGGAGCGAAGCGGAACGGGGGATCATGGTACCTTCAGGCCTTTCTGTCCAATATCGCGGCGGTACTGCATGTTCTCGAACGAAATGAGGCCCACCGCTTCATAGGCGCGGTCCAGCGCCGTTTCGAGATCCTCTCCCAGGGCCGTCGCGCCGAGCACACGGCCGCCCGCGGTGACAACGCGGCCCGACTCGTCCAGTTTCGTCCCGGCGTGGAAGATCATCACGTGCGACTTCGAGGCCGCCTCGTCGAGCCCGTCGATCGGATAGCCGGTCTCGTAGCTTCCAGGATAGCCGCCCGATGCCAGCACCACGCAGGCCGCCGAGCCGTGCCGAACGCGCGCCTCGGCCGCATCGAGCCGGCCCGTTGCGGCCGCCTCGAAGATGGCGACGGCGTCTTCGGCCAGCAGCGGAAGGACGACCTGCGCTTCGGGGTCTCCCAGACGGCAGTTGTACTCGACCACCTTGGGCCCGTCAGCGGTTATCATGAGTCCGCAGTAGAGGATGCCGCGATACGGATAGCCGTCCTCGCCCATGCCGCTCAGTGTGGGTTCGATGATCTCGCGCCGGACGGCGTCGAAGACGTCGCCGGTGACCACAGGGGCGGGCGCGTAGGCGCCCATCCCGCCGGTGTTGGGCCCGGCATCGCCCTCGCCGACCCGCTTGTGATCCTGCGCGGGCGCGAGCACGACGTAATCGCGTCCGTCACACAGCGCAAAGACGCTAGCCTCTTCGCCGGCCATGAAGGATTCGATCACGACCTCATTGCCGGCCGGACCAAACTCCTGATCCCGGAGGATGGCGGTGAGGGCGTCCTCGGCTGCCTCAACCGTATCACAGACGATAGCTCCCTTGCCCCCGGCGAGGCCGCTCGCCTTCACGACGATGGGCGCCCCGCGTTCGCGGACGTACGCCGCCGCTTCATCGAACTCGATCGCCTCGAACGTGCGGTGGGCCGCGGTGGGGATGCCGTGCCGCTTCATGAACGCTTTCGCGAACGCCTTCGAGCCCTCGAGACGAGCCGCCGCGGCCGTCGGCCCGACGATGGGCAGTCCCTCCTCTTCGAAGCGGTCCGCAATTCCGAGCACGAGCGGCTTCTCCGGACCTACGATCGTCAGGTCGATGCGCTGCTGGAGCGCAAACTGCAGGAGCCCGTCTACGTCGGCCGCATCGACCGCGACGTTGGTACCGAGCTCGGCCGTCCCCGGATTTCCCGGGGCGACGTAGATGTCCGTCTTACGCTTGCTTCTGGCGAGGCTCCAGGCGATGGCATGTTCGCGCCCTCCGCTGCCGACGACGAGAATTCGCATGGCGATGTACTTTCTCTAATTTGTGCGCCCTCCGATGGGCCCGAATAAACCTCGGCCCTCTCGGATCGTCTATAAAGCTACGTTGAATACCCCTTCGATGCCGATCGGACGGTCGATTGGCGTTCTTCGGCTTCGTGCCGGGGCCGTCCGGCCGGCAGACGCCGATCTGCAGATGCCTCGCCTCCTCCCTGCCGTTCGAGGCAGTCCGGCCGCCGATATCGGGACCGGTCGCGACGGCGGCGGCGTTCAAAACTTGAAGGCTGAAGCTTCTTTCGAACCCGGCACCTCGATCAGAAACCTTCAACCTTCAACCTTCAACCTTCAACCTTAAACCTTCAACCATTTGCCATGCTCGATCTCGTCACGCTCATCGGTACCCTT
>CAZXHQ010000083.1:0-1413 GCA_964640145.1 uncultured Rhodothermales bacterium
CCAAGTCGTATGCTCGACCATCGAGACATCCTCATCTCCGACGACGTGATCGGCGACCCCGAGCGCGTTCGCGCGGCGCTGGCCCGCCGCGTGGACGATGTCCTTCGAAACGGAGGCGACGCCGGATCGGCCGCGCGCGTGGTGCGGCTGGTCGTGCGCATCACGGCGGTCGATCCGCACGCGTGGCTGGCCTCACAGAGCCAGCTGCCGAAGATATACTGGCACGGACGGCGCGACGACCGTGTAACGGCGGCCGTCGGTGCGGCGGATCGTTGCTTCGGAGGCCCGGAGGCGGGCTTCCAGTCGCTCCGATCCCAGCTCGACGCGGTGCTGCCCGAGAGCGACGCGCGCGTCCGCTATTTCGGCGGCTTTCGCTTCGACCTCTCCGCCGAAACGAGCGAGGCGTGGAGGGAATTCGGCACGTTCGCCTTTACGCTGCCGCGCTTCGTGTTGATGCGGCGCGACGGCCGTGCGGTCCTCGGCTGCAATCTGCTGCTGCCCCGCGACGCCGATCGACGTGGCAACATCCTTGAAGAGATCGAACGCCTTCGATTTCCCGTGGAGACGGTCGAGGAGGAGCTGCCGCTGCCCCTCTCGCGAACGGACGTGCCCGACCGCGGCGCCTGGCTGCGAAATGTTGCGTGGGCCCTCCAGTCGTTCCAGGAGAGGCGAGACGATCTCGAAAAGGTCGTTCTTGCCCGACGCGCCGTTTTCGGCTTTTCAGAGCGTCTCGATCCGGCTAGCATACTCAAGAAGCTCGAGGCGGCCACCACGAACTGCTTCCATTTCGCCTTCCAGTTCAGCGATGACTGCGCCTTCATCGGCGCGACGCCCGAACGCCTCTTTCGCCGCAGCGGGCGGCGCATCTGGACGGAGGCCGTCGCCGGCACGCGTCCCCGCGGCGCCTCCGAGGCAGCCGACCAGGCGGCCGTCGCCTCGCTGCTGGCCAGCGAGAAGGATCAGCGAGAGCATGGCTACGTGCGCGACAGCATCCGCCGCGCGCTCGAGCCGCTGTGCGAGGACTTCCGCATCGCGTCGGACGCGTCCGGATTGAAGCTGGCGCGAGGATGGCACCTCATCTCGCGCAGCACCGCCGTGCTGAAGCGGGGCGTCCACGGGAGCGAGGTGATGCGCGCCCTGCATCCCACCCCCGCCGTAGGAGGCCATCCAACAGGACCGGCGCTGGGGGCGATCCGCGACCTCGAGGGCTTCGATCGGGGGTGGTATGCCGGTCCGGTCGGATGGATCGGCTCACACGGCGCCGAGTTTGCCGTAGCTCTTCGCTGCGGCCTGATCCGAGGCGACGAGCTCTCGCTGTACTCGGGCGCCGGCATCGTGGAGGGGTCGGATCCCGCCGCCGAATGGGACGAAATCGAGCAGAAAATCAGCGATTTCCTGAAGGTATTCGGTCTC
>CAZXHQ010000083.1:1513-7305 GCA_964640145.1 uncultured Rhodothermales bacterium
TCCCGATCCTACCAACATTAACCGCGTCTGGGCGGATCTGGTCGTCGAAGAGCTGGTGCGCGCGGGCGTCGGGCTGTTCTGCCTCGCGCCGGGATCCCGATGCACGCCGCTGACGACGGCCGTCGCCGCCAATCCGCGCGCCCGCCACGTCATGCATTTCGACGAGCGGGGGACGGCGTTCTGCGCCCTGGGGTTTGCCCGGGCGACGCGCCGCCCCGCCGCGTGGATCACGACCTCCGGCACCGCCGTCGCGAACGGCATGCCCGCCGTCGTGGAAGCATCCGTCGATGCGGTACCCATGCTGCTCCTGACGGCCGATCGGCCCCCGGAGCTGCGCTCGACGGGGGCCAACCAGACCATCGACCAGGTCAAGCTCTTCGGCGACTTCGTTCGGTGGCAGTTCGATCTGCCCGCACCCGATCGCTCCGTCCATCCCGCAGCGCTGCTCACGACGTGCGATCAGGCCGTCTATCGTACGCGACGCATGCCCGCCGGCCCGGTCCATCTCAACGCGATGTTTCGAGAGCCGCTCGCGCCCGATCCCGACGGGGGCAGCTATGCCGGATATCTGCAGGGGCTTCACGGATGGAGGGAGGGACGCCGTCCGTATACGACGTATGCTCTCGCATCGCCCGCGCCGAGCGACGCCGAGCTGGACGCGCTGTGGGCGCGTCTACGCGAGGCCCGCCGCGGACTGGTCGTAGCCGGGCGCCTCGATACGCCCGCTCAGGCCGACGCCGTGCGCTGGGCCGCCGACCGCCTCGGCTGGCCCGTGCTGCCGGACGTGGGTTCTCAGCTTCGCCTGGGCGGCCACGGCCGCCCGGCCCGTCCGGTGGACTACTACGATCTCGTGCTGGCCAGCAAGCCCTTCCGGGATCGGCATCGACCCGACGTCGTGCTCCACTTCGGGGCGCGCAGCACGTCGACACGACTCACGCGCTATCTCGCCGACGTCCGGCCCCGGACGCACGTCGTCGTGCGCGAGAGTCCGGAGCGGATGGACCCGCATCACAGCGTGACCGACCATTTCGAGGGTGACCTCGTCCGGTTCTGCCAGCGCCTGGCGACTCGCCTCCGGGGCCACGACGGGTCTGCTGCCGGGGGATGGGCGGATGCCTGGGCCCGCGCCTCCGAGGCGGCCCGGCGCGTGATCGACGCCCGCCTCGGGGACGATCTCTCCGAGCCCGGGGTGGCCCGCCGCCTGTCGGCCCGCGTACCGGAAGGCTCCGGACTGCTACTGGCCAGCAGCATGCCGGTGCGGGATGCCGACATGTACGGCTGCGACCGCGGATCGGGACCGTTCGTCGCCGCCAACCGGGGCGCCTCGGGCATCGACGGCACCGTGGCGACCGCCGCCGGCCTGGCGAGAGGCCTGCGGAACGTGGTGACGCTGCTCGTCGGAGATCTGGCCCTGCTCCACGACCTCAACAGCCTGGCGCTGCTGGCCGCCTCGCCGGAGCCCGTCATCGTCGTGGTCATCAACAACCACGGCGGCGGCATCTTCTCGTTCCTACCCATCGCCCGGCACGCGGACGTCTTCGAGCCCTTTTTCGGTACGCCGCATCCGTACGCGTTCGAGCATGCGGCGCGGATGTTCGATCTGCCCTATCGCAGCGTGCAAAGCCTCTCGGAGCTGTCCGCCGTCTACGAAAAGGCACTCGGGGACGATCGCTCCAGCATCATCGAGGTACAGACGGATCGCGAGGCGAATCTCGCGCTCCACCGCAGGATGGAAGCCTACGTGACCGGCGAGCTGGAACGATGAGCGAGGACGGGCTCCACTTCGTTGCGCGCGGCCAGGCCCGAGGCGAGCCCGCGCTTTTCCTCCACGGCTTCATGGGCTCCTCCGCCGATTGGAGCGACGTCATCGAGCGGATGAACGGCGAACACTATTGCATCTGCGTCGATCTGCCCGGCCACGGGCGATCCGTCGGACTCGGTGGTGACTATACCATGGAACGGACGGGACGGCTGCTCTCGGACGTGCTCGATCGCGCGGGAGTGCCGCACGCGCATGTCGTCGGCTACTCGATGGGCGGGCGAACGGCGCTGTATTTCGCCGTCGTGCATCCGGAACGGTGCCGGAGCCTCCTTCTCGAATCGGCCTCGCCCGGACTGCGCGGCGAGGACGAACGGGCCGCTCGAAGAGGCGCGGACGAAGCGCGCGCCGTGCGTCTCGAAACCGGAGATTTTCGGGAGTTCCTGGCGGCGTGGTACCGGCAGCCACTCTTCGAAACCTATCAGCATCACGAGGGTCTCTTGGAGCGCATGATCGGGTCCAGACGATCGAACCGGCCCGGCGAGCTGGCGCGTTCGCTGCGCGGCATGGGCACCGGAAACCAGCCGTCTCTGTGGGATCGTCTCGACGAGCTGGCCCTGCCGGTCCTCGCCTGCGCCGGTGCGCTCGACGGCAAATATGCCGAGGCGGCGGAGCGTATGGCCGTGATGATGCCGCGGGCGCGAGCGGTGGTGGTGCCGGGAGCCGGCCACAACGTGCATGCCGAGAGGCCGGAGGAGTTCACGGCACTCCTCTCGGATTTTATATCTTCGATGACTCTGTAAAGAAATCTTCCGACCACACATGTCAGTCGTCGACTGGAACGAGGCGAAATCCTACACGGACATCAAATACCACAAGGCGGAGGGGATCGCCAAAATCACCATCAATCGGCCCGAGGTGCGCAATGCCTTTCGGCCGCTAACGGTCAAGGAAATGCGCGACGCGCTCAATGATGCGCGCGACGACCACGAGATCGGCGTGATCATTCTGACCGGCGAAGGCCCGGAAGCGTTCTGCTCGGGCGGCGACCAGAAGATCCGCGGAGACGCCGGATACACGGAGGAAGATACGGGCGTCATGCGGCTCAACGTGCTCGATTTCCAGCGCGAGATGCGCAGCTGTCCGAAGCCGGTCATCGCCATGGTGGCCGGGTGGGCCGTCGGCGGAGGCCACGTACTGCACGTGCTGTGCGATCTCACCATCGCCGCCGACAACGCCCGCTTCATGCAGACCGGCCCGAAGGTCGGCTCGTTCGACGGCGGCTACGGTGCTTCCTATCTGGCGCGGATCGTCGGCCAGAAAAAGGCTCGCGAGATCTGGTATCTGTGCCGGCCGTACGACGCACGGCAGGCCCTCGAGATGGGTCTGGTCAACACCGTCGTCCTGCTCGAGGAGCTCGAAGAGGAGACCATTCAGTGGTGCCGGGAGATCCTGCAGAACTCGCAGATGGCGATTCGCTGCCTGAAGGCGGCCCTGAATGCGGACTGCGACGGCCAGGCCGGCCTGCAGGAGCTCGCCGGGAATGCGACGCTGCTCTTCTACCAGACGGAGGAAGGTCAGGAAGGGCGCAACGCCTTCAATGAGAAGCGGAAGCCCGATTTTTCCAAATTCCCCTACCGGCCGTAGGTACAGCTGCCGGCTGCCTTACTGATGTCCTTCCGTTGAACGTTGAAAGTCGACGGTCGCAGGTCCGCATCGATCAGGCACAGGCAACCTCCAACCTTCGACCCAACCTTCAACCTTCAACCTTCAACCCCAAAACCCAACTAATGAGCGACGCCGACAACCCCCCGCGCCCTACCGGTCCGGCCCTGTGGCTTATGGCGGCCCGGCCGAAGACGCTCTGGGCCGCCGTGGCGCCCGTACTGCTCGGGACCGCCTTCGCCGTCGAGGCGGCGGCCTTTCACGCCCCTTCGGCCTTCTGCGCACTGCTCGCCGCTCTCCTCATTCAGGTCGGCACGAACTACTCGAACGACTACCACGACTTCGCAAAGGGAGCCGACACGGTCGATCGGAAGGGACCGACGCGGGTAACGCAGGCCGGCCTCGTTCGGCCGGAGGCCGTTCGCCGCGCGGCGTTCATTGCCTTTGCCCTGGCCTTCGCAGCGGGCGTCTACCTGATCGTCCGCGGAGGATGGCCCGTCTTGCTGATCGGCCTGGCATCCATACTCTTCGGCGTCCTCTATACCGCCGGACGCTATTCCCTGGCGTACCTGGGTCTGGCCGATCTCTTCGTTTTGATCTTCTTCGGGCCCGTGGCCGTGGCCGGCACGTACTACGTGCAGGCGCTGGACGTGAGTTTGCTCGTCCTCCTCGCCGGACTCGGTCCGGGTTTTCTGGCCACCGCCATTCTGCTCGTCAACAACATTCGGGACGTCGACGAAGACCGCGTCGCAGGCAAGAAGACGCTGATCGTCCGGTGGGGACGCCGTACCGGAGTCGCCCTCTACGGGCTGTGCATCGGCGGCGCTGCGCTCGTCGTGCTCGTTGCGGGCGCTGCATTGGCGGGGAAATGGGCATCCCTCTCCGCGCTCGTGGTGGTGCCTTTCGGAGTCCGGTACGCGATGCGGCTCCACGCCGAGCGGGACGCCAGGGCGCTGAATCCGCTGCTCGGTACGACGTCGCGGCTGCTGCTGATCTACTGCGTGCTGTTCGGCGGCGGCTGGATCCTCTGAACGATGGAGATACCCTGCCCCCTTCAGGAAGCGGCTGACCGTGATCCGCATGCGCCCGCCCTTTCAGTGGACGGGGAGGAAGTACCGTACGGCGTGCTGGACCGGCTCGCGGCGGGGACGAAGAAGCGGATGTCGGATCGGGGGATCGAGCCGGGCGAGCGCGTTGCCGTCGTAATGGACAACCGGCGGGAGTTCGTGGTGCTTCTGGTCGCGGCGCTCCGGCTCGGCGCGGTCGTCTGCCCGATCAGCACGCGGCTTCCCGACGCCGTCGTGGTCCGGCGAAGCCGGAGTCTCGGCGTCCGGTGGATCGTCACCACGCGGTCGATCGCCGGCGCCGAGGGCGTCGAGACGATGGAGCCCGGCGCCCTTATCGAGCTGCGGAGCCGCACGGAGGCGGCGGCTCCGATCCCGGACGACCGTCCGGCCACCATCGTGTTTACGTCCGGATCGACGGGAACGCCCCGAGCGGCCCAGCATACGTTCGGCAACCATTACTTCAGTGCTGCCGGTGCCAACGAGAACATTCCGCTGGCACCGGGCGATCGGTGGCTGCTGTCCCTACCGCTCTATCACGTGGGCGGACTGGCGATCGTATATCGGTGTCTGCTTGCCGGCGCTGCGGTAGCGCTGCCGGCGCCCGGCGAAGAGCTCGCCGCATCGGTGGCCCGCGCGTCGCACGCTTCGATGGTGCCGACTCAGTTTCGTCGCCTTCTGGCCGCGCCCCGGCGAGGGGATTGCCCGACGAAAGCCCTTCTTCTGGGGGGCGCCGCCGTGCCGCCCGACCTGCTCGATGCCGCGGTCGATCACGGCCTGCCGGTTCACACCACTTACGGACTGACCGAAATGGCGTCGCAGGTGGCGACGACGCCTCCCGGGGCCTCCCGACACGAGCTGGGAACGTCGGGCCGCATACTGCGCCACCGCGAGCTCCGGATCGACGGAGCCGGTCAGATTCTCGTTCGCGGGCGGACACGCTTCGCGGGGTATGTCGAGGGTCCGGATCTGGAGCGCCCCTTCGACGAGCAGGGGTGGTTCGCCACGGGCGACCTGGGACGGCTGGACGAGAAGGGGCGCCTGGTCGTTCTCGGACGCCTCGACAACCTGTTCATTTCCGGAGGCGAGAACATCCTGCCCGAGGACATCGAGGCGGCGCTGGAGGCTGTCGACGCCGTGCGACGCGCCGTCGTGGTGCCGGTGGCCGACGAGGAGTTCGGGCAGCGCCCCGTCGCGTTCGTCGAATCGGACGGCGAGATCGACGAACCAACACTTCGAGCGGCCGTCGAGGCCGTTCTGCCTCGGTTCATGGTCCCGGATGCCTTCCATCCCTGGCCCGAGCA
>CAZXHQ010000083.1:7405-10557 GCA_964640145.1 uncultured Rhodothermales bacterium
GACGACGCGTTCTGGGACAAGGAGGTCTACTCGATGCTGGAGGAGGAGTATGTTTGAGGTTGAAGGTTGAAGGTTGAAGGTTGGGTTGAAGGTTCGTTGTTCACCGGGCGTAACCGCCCAGGATGAGAAACTTTCAACCTTCAACCTTCAACCTTCAACCTCAAATCATGAGCGCTTTCGGTGCATCCAGAAGACCAGGATATCGTCCCCGAACTCCGGTGAGGCGCTCTTGTCGAGGATGCGCTGGAGCATGGATTCGACGGGATTGGGGTCGGCGGCTACCTCCTGCGCAGCCTTGAGGATGCCCTGCTCCCCGACCTGTTCTCCGTTTTTCAGGCGCTGCTCCATGAGGCCGTCCGTATACATGACGAGCGATCCGCCGGGCGGTATGTTCACCTTCGTGTCGGTGAAAGCCGCTTCCGGGTCGAGGCCGAGGATGATGTCGCTGTACTGCACGACCTCGGCGCCGTCGTCGCGGATGAGGATCGGGCGGCAGTGCCCGGCATTCGAATAACGGAACGTGTGATCGGTCGAGTCCCACTCGAAAAGCAGGAGAGAGGCGAAGGTCTCCTCCATGAATTCGTCCTGCATCAGGACGTGGTTGACGCGCTCCATGAGCTTTGCAGGCGATCTCTCGTTCTGCAGCATGACGTGGAGCGTACCGCGGACGTAGCTCAAAAAGCTGAACGCGTAGAACTTCGCCTGCAGGCCCTTGCCCATCACGTCGCCGATGGTGAAGAAATACGCTCCGGGTCGCGACTCCGTCCAGTCGAACAGGTCGCCGCCGCCATGCTCGCGAGGACTGTTGTGAAAATAAAGCCGGTATCCATCCACCGAAGGAAGCTTCTTCGGCATGAGCTTCTGCGAGAAGTCCTTGCCGATCTTCGCGTCGAGCTGCGTCTGGTAGATCTTCGTGCGCTCGAGCAGACGCTCGATGCGTGAGAGGAGCTGCTCGATATCGAAAGGCTTCGTGATGTAGTCGTCGACGCCGGTCCGCATCCCCTTGCGGCGGCTCGTTTCGTCCGCCTTCGCCGTGAGGAAGATAAAGGGTATCGCTCGGGTGTTCTTCTGCTTTTGAAGGGCGGCCTGCAGCGCGAAGCCGTCCATCTTGGGCATCATGATGTCCGAGACGATCAGGTCCGGGATGTGGTCCGACACGCGCGCCAGGGCTTCTTCTCCGTTGGCCGCGGTCGACACGTCGTACTGTTTGCCGAGCCGGTACTCGAGAAGACGGCGGAGCGTATGTTCGTCTTCGACGACTAAAATGGAATGTTCAGCCATGGGTCTTGCTCGGACGAGACTAGAAAGGTCAGTCGATGCCGCGTGCCACCGAGATCGGTATAACATAGTTGCTCCGTGCACGCCTTGATCATGAGCAAGCCCATCCCTCGCTCGGGAAACGCGTCGAGGATGTCCTGGTTGGCGTCCAGGTGCCCGTTCAGATCGAAGCCTTCGGAGTTATCCTCGATGACGCATTCGACCCCGCTTGCTTTCGGCTGCACGGTGATGGAGATATCCGGGCGGCGATCATCAAAGTCTGCATGCTGAACCAGATTCGCCAGCCACTCGTGCGTGGCAAGCCTCAGGTGTCCGACCGTGCGCGCGTCGAGCCAGCCAGGGAGAGCCTCGTCCTTCTCCAGCGCTGCGAAGACGCAGTGCACGCGCTCAATCAGCGTATCCGTATCGCTAAAGCGATGCGTTAGACAGTTCATGAAATGGGATGTGGCCGGAAGTTCGGGCGGACACGTGGGCGTCGATGCCGCTTGCGGGACGGGTTCGCTCGCAAGCGAGTCAGGGCATAGCCTCCTGAGCGGCGTCCACCGACGGGAACTGCCGGAAGACTTTGTACGTGCGCGTAAGCTGCACGACGACCTGGACCGGCCGCGAGACGGAAGCGAACACGACCTGGCCGTTGAGCGGAGAAACCTGCCGGTAGAGGGAAAAAATTGATCCCAGCCCCGTCGAGTCGAGGATCCCCGTATCGGAGAAATCGAGAATGAAGTTACGAGCGCCGCTCTGAACCTGCTCCTGGCACGTCGTCTTAAATTCCGCTGCATTGCGGAAGTCGAGAGCCTTACCAATTTTAACGATTACCGTCTCATCGGTACTGGGCTCAATCGAGAAGTTCATGGTGGTGTTGATCATGATGAAATACTCGGTCTAGCGCAAGCGTTCGTTCCTGAGATCAGGTATCGGCACAAAACGTGCCGAATTAAGGACGGCCTCTTGTGACGGGGTCTCCAGGGCGAGTTGGCGGAGCGGTGGCCGATCGCCGCATTCCGCTGCGCCGCCGACGTCGCCGCCCCCGGCACCCCCCGGAGTGACGTGCGCGGTCATCATATTGAATTAAACTATGCAAAGATCCGCTTCATGCTGAAGGTCCGAAACGAGGTACCGCGAAACGACGTGCTCCTGGGCATCGTGCGGGCGGAACGGGTGGCGACGGATCGCTACCCGGAGCGGTTTGATCAGATGCTGCGGCTCCTTCTCGCAGCACGCTCGAAACGTCTGGGAGAGGCCGAGGAGGCCCGGCGGGTCGCTGCCCGCGACATGTTGCGGAACGGCTCGTACAAACCTACCGGACGGGGCAAGCCCGCGAGTGAATACTTGCTCCGAGCCGCCCGCGAGACCGAGTATACGTTTCCTCGTGTCAACTCTCCAGTCGACGTCTGCAACTACCTCAGTCTTAAGCACGTGGTCCCCATCTCTCTATGGGATCTCGACCGCGCCGGGACGGAGCGCTACGTGTTTCGCCTGGGCCTGCCCGGCGAAGGTGTCGTCTTTAACGAGGCCGGCCAGCGCATCGACGTAGAGGATCTGCTGGTGGGATGCCGCGTTTCTGGGGGGGACGATCTTTCCGAGGAGCCTATCATCAATCCCGTTCGCGACAGCCTGGCGACCAAAACGACTCCGCAAACGCGGCGCGTCGCCGCCTGCGTCTATGCGCCGTCGAACGTCATCGACGATGCGTCGCTGGCATCCATCTGCGAGGAGTTTGCCCGGCTGCTATCCCAATGCGGTGAGCACGTCGAGGCCGCCCACGGGTCAGCATTCCCTGACAAAGCTGTTGAAGTGTGACGGATGACTCCGCGTTTGTGCATAGTATGGCTTCTGGTTGCGTCGGCCTGCGGCCGCGAGCCCGCCCCGGCCCC
>CAZXHQ010000084.1:0-10543 GCA_964640145.1 uncultured Rhodothermales bacterium
TTTTTACGGTTGAAGGTTGAAGGTTGAAGGTTGGTTGAAGGTTTGTTGAGTTGGAGGTCGTCACGTTGAGAAACCTTCAACCTTTTAATTTTCGACTGTCAAAATTGCTCGAGGAAACGAATGTCGTTTTCGTAGAACGTCCGGATGTCGGTGATGCCGTAGCGGAGCATGGCGATCCGTTCGACGCCCATGCCGAAGGCGTATCCGGTGTAGCGCTCCGGGTCGACGTCGACGGATTCGAACACGTTCGGGTCGACCATCCCGCAGCCCAGGATCTCAAGCCATCGGCCGCTCTCGGGCAGGGTTTCATCGGCCCACCAGAGGTCGACCTCCGCGCTGGGCTCCGTAAACGGAAAGAAGCTCGGCCGAAATCGCATCCGCACGTCGTCTCCGAACATGGCCTGCGCGAAGAGGTGCAGCAGGTGCTTGAGGTCGGCGAAGGTCACGTGTTCATCCACGTACAAGCCCTCGACCTGGTGGAAGAGGCAGTACGATTTGTAGGAGATCGCCTCGTTTCGGTAGACGCGGCCGGGCACGATCACCCGGACGGGCGGCGGCTGCGATTCCATCGTTCGGATCTGGACGGGCGAGGTGTGCGTGCGCAGCACGACGCGGTCCGGTTCGAGGAAGAACGTGTCCTGCATGTCCCGCGCGGGATGGTCGGGCGGGAAGTTCAGCGCCGTGAAGTTGTACCAGTCCGTCTCGATCTCGGGGCCTTCCGCGACGGCGAAGCCGAAGCGCTCGAAGATGCGCTTGACGTCTTCCATCGTTTGCGTGATCGGATGGATGGAGCCGCGCGGAGCCGGCGGGCGGCCGGGAAGGCTGAGGTCTACGCTCCGCGCCGCCGCGCCGGCGCCGGCCTGCCGATCCGCCGCAAACGCCTCGAGGCGTTCCTCCGCACGCTGTTTGAGGGCGTTGACGCGCTGGCCGAACTCCGCCCGGTCGGCGGGCTCGACGTTCCGGATCTGCTTGAACAGATCGGTGATCTTGCCGCTCTTGCGGCCGAGATACTTGATTCTGAAGTCTTCGGCCGCCTCTTCCGAGTCGATCGTTTCGGCGTCGATCTCTTCGCGGATGTCGTCGACGATTTCGAGCATAACGGGGTGGGACTGGTAGAGGCCGCGGCGGCTCGAACAAAAAAAATCCCGCCGGGCCTGGAGCACAGGGGCGGGATTGAAACATCGCGCGCAGCCACCTGCGACGCCCCGGTTACCGGCAGGAGGGACGCAGGCTGAAAAATCGGTGTCTGGGCGCTTGCAGCACGTGGGATTGTGTTAGCTGGGGACCCGCTCTATGGAAGGACGGACGCCTACGGAAGGCCATGGAACCGTTCGGCCGGCCTCGTTCTCGCGGCTTCAACCGCGTTCTAGCCCGTGACGTTCTGCACGACCTGGCGGAACGTGTCGGGATGGTGGACGGCCAGCTCGGCAAGCACCTTTCGGTTCAGCTCTACGTCCTGTTTCCGCAGCGCACCCATGAGCTGCGAATACGTCGTCCCGTTCTGGCGAGCCGCGGCGTTGATGCGCGTAATCCACAGACGGCGGAACTGCCGCTTGCGCTGGCGCCGGTCGCGATACGCGTACTGAAGGGCCTTCTCGACCGAATGCTTCGCAACCGAGTGAATCTTTGAGCGCGCGCCGCGGTAGCCCTTGGCCATCTGCAGCAGCTTCTTGCGGCGCCGTTTCGAGGCAACTTTGTTGGTAGCGCGTGGCATATCGTATCAATCTCTCTGTCTGCGGGCGGCGAGCCCCGAATGAGGTGTCCGCGGCGGCGAGTCCCAAATGCGGTGTCCGCGGGCGGAGAGCCCCGAATGCGGCAAATGGGGGCGGCTCGCCGGGCATCCGCGCTGCGGGCCGAATGCAGGGCGGGCCCATCGAGTGATCGCGGCGACGAGCGCCGGATCAGGTCTGGATGAGCTTCCTGATGCGCGGTTTGTCCGCCTCGTCGACCAGGGTGTCCTTCCGGAGGTTGCGCTTCGTCTTGGCCGACTTTTTAGTCAGGATGTGGCTCTTGTAGGCCTTCTTCCGTTTGATCTTTCCCTTGGCGGTCACCTTGAAGCGCTTCTTGGCGCCGCTGTTGGATTTCATTTTAGGCATAACTGATGGCTCGAATCCTGTCCGAAGTGTCGGCGAGGCCGCCTTGTGGTGGCGCGGCTGATGGTACCGACCAAAAAAAGAGGCGTTCCAGCGGAGCGCCTCTTCCCCTGTCAAGGAATGACTAATTCCAAAGTGTACCGCCGCCGCATCGCAAACGCAATGGCGCATCGACGCACAGGGCGCCGAGACGGCGAATTCCGTGTGAAGCGGGAGCGTCGAGCCGGCTCCTTACTTCTTGCTGTCCGGAGCGAGGATCGTGGTCATCCTGCGTCCTTCCATACGCGGCGGCTGGTCGATCTTGGCGATGTCCTGGAGCTCCTCGATGAAGCGCCTCAGCAAGTCCATCCCCTGGTCCTTGTAGATGATGTCGCGACCGCGGAACTGGACCCAGGCCTTCACCTTGTTGTTGTCTTCGAGAAATCCTCGGGCATGCCGCGTTTTGAACTCGAAATCGTGCGTGTCGGTGTGCGGCCGGAAGCGGATTTCCTTGAGCTGGACGTTCTGAGACTTCTTGCGCGCCTCTTTTTCCTGCTTCTGCTGCTGGTAGCGGTACTTTCCGTAATCGATGATCTTGCATACCGGCGGTCTGGCCGACGGCGCGATCTCTACGAGGTCCAGCTGGTGCTCGCGGGCCCGCTTCAACGCTTCTTCGACGTCGACGATGTCGTGTTCGCCGTCGGGCTCGACGACGCGAACCTGTTGCGCCCGGATCTCTTCGTTTACGCGTACTTTGTCTGCGATAGCTCTTTCACCTTTAGTTCAACGAGTGGTCGTGAGACTGTCCCGCGCGAACGCGGGGTTAATTGTCACGCGAGCGCGGTTGTTTGGTTTCCTGGCCGCGGTCACCGCAGCGTGAGAGCGCCTCGGGAAGCGAAGCGCACGGGAGGCGCTCAACCGGCCGGCTGCTTCCGGATCCGGGGCTCCTCCTGCTCGGGTCGGTCTTCGTCACCCTGCGCTCAACCGTCCAGCTGCTCCCGAATCTCCCGGGTGATGCGGTCGGCGAAGGCGTCGATGGACACGGTATCCTGTTCGCCTCGGCCGTGCCGCCGCACCGAGACCGTACGATCGGCCATCTCCCGCTCGCCCACGATCAGCATGATGGGCACTTTCTGCACTTCGGCGCTTCTGATCTTGTAGCCCACTTTCTCGTTGCGGCGGTCGACGTGGACCCGGAGATCGTGCTCGCGGAGCGCCACGGCGACCTCCTCGGCATATCCGTAGAAGTCCTGGCCGACCGGCACGACGGCGACCTGCACCGGGGCGAGCCACGTGGGGAAGTTGCCGCCGCAGTGTTCGATCAGCACGCCGATGAAGCGCTCGAGCGATCCGAACGGGGCGCGGTGGATCATCACCGGCCGATGCTTTTCGTCGTCGGCGCCGACGTAGACGAGCTCGAAGCGCTCGGGCAGGTTGTAGTCGAGCTGTACGGTGCCGAGCTGCCACTCTCGTCCGAGCGCGTCCTTGACCATGAAGTCGAGCTTGGGACCGTAGAAAGCCGCCTCCCCGACCTCCTCGACGGCCTCCAGGCCCATCTCGCGGGCGGCCTCGCGGATGGACTGCTCGGCGAAGTCCCATTTAGCGTCGTCGCCCTGGTATTTCTCCCTGTCGTCCGGGTCGCGAAGCGAGATCTGCGCCTTGAAGTCGGTGAAGTCGAGCGCACCGAGGACTTTGAGCGTCAGATCGATGACGTCTTTGAATTCGTCCTTGACCTGCTCGTCGGTGCAGAAAATATGCGCGTCGTCCTGCGTGAAGCCGCGGACGCGTGTCAATCCACCCAGCTCTCCGGACTGTTCGTACCGGTAGACCGTCCCGAACTCGGCGTAGCGGACGGGGAGATCCCGATATGAATGAAGCTTGTCGGCGTATACCTGAATGTGGTGCGGGCAGTTCATGGGCTTCAGCAGGAAGCCTTCTTCCCGTCCGTCCTCGGAGGCCTCCAGCATGGGAGGGAACTGGCTTTCCCGGTAGAACGGGTAGTGTCCGCTCGTCCGGAAGAGCTCCAGCCGGCCGATGTGCGGCGTGACCACGGGCTGATACCCGCGCCGCATCTGCTCGCGTTTGAGGAAGCTCGAGAGGGTCTCGCGCAGCACGGCGCCCTTGGGGAGCCACATGGGCAGGCCCGGACCGACCTTCTGGCTGAAGGTGAACAACTCCAGCTCTCTGCCCAGCCTGCGGTGGTCGCGTTCCCGCGCCATCTCGAGCCGCTCGAGATGTTCGTCGAGCAGGCTCTTCTTGGGAAAGCTGACACCGTAGATGCGGGTAAGCTGCGGCCGCCGCTCGTCGCCTCGCCAGTAGGCGCCGGCAAGGTTCAGCAGCTTCGGATATTTGATCAGGCCGGTCGACGGCACGTGCGGCCCGCGGCAGAGGTCGACGAAGTGGCCCTGCTTATAGAGGGTGATCGAGCCGTCCTCCAGATCTTCGATCAGCTCGAGCTTGTACTCGTCGCCCTTCTCCTCGAAATACTCCCGCGCTTCCTTCTTCGAGACGGGACGGCGCTCGAAGGGTACGTCGCGTCGGGCGAGCTCTTTCATCTTGGCCTCGATCCGCTCGAGGTCGTCGTGCGTGAGCTTGCGGTCGCCCAGGTCGACGTCGTAATAGAATCCCTGATCGATCGGAGGACCGATGCCGAACTTGACGCGGGGGTAGATGGCTTCGAGCGCTTCGGCCATGAGGTGGGCGCTCGAGTGCCAGAACGCCATGCGTCCACCCGGATCGTCCCACGTCAGAATCTCGACCTTCGCATCCCGCTCGATGGGCCGCATGAGGTCCCATACTTCCCCGTCGACCCGAACGGCCAGCGCCTGGCGGGCCAGGCCGGCGGCGATGCTCGATGCGACGTCGTAGCCGGTGACACCGACATCGTACGGCCGGGTCGATCCGTCCGGAAAGGTTATCGTGATCTGGTCAGCGGGCATGGCGCGGTTTATTCGGTCGCAGGATACGTACGATTCCCGCGTCCCGTCGTCCGGCGTTCGATTCCAGCCGGAGGTACGAAATGCGTGAGGGTTGTCAGCGTCATTGCGGGCTGATGTACTCAGCCGGGAGACGCTTACAATGCGAAGTGGGAGGACCTGTTCCAGGAAGCTGACGGGTGAACGTCCGTCTCGTCGGATGTCGGGGCCGGCGAACGTCGCATGACGGCTCGCTGCCTTGACCTACGATTCCACATCCCATAGTTTCCTTACGCATTCACCGGATAATTCAGAGAGACGTCCTTTCCCCAATGAATAATGTGCCATACGTTCTCGTCGTCGCCGTACTGCTCGTATCGGTATCGGTCATCGGCTGTGATACGAACGAGGTTGCGGACACCGAGATCGTGGATATCAGCATTCTGCCCAAGAGCGCAACGATAGAAGAAGGAGAGAGCAGGGATTTTTCCGTCGTGGGACTGACGGCCTCGGGAGAAGAGGTGCAGGACGCCCAACTCGACGGTAGATGGTGGTCGACCGACTCGACCGTATTTACGGTGACCGACGACGGGACCGCCACCGGCCGGGATTCCGGCTCGGCGTACTGCATGGTCGAGGTAAATTCGCTTTCGAAGGTCGGGGAGGCTCAGTTTGTCGGAAGAGACTCGGCCTTCATCACCGTATTGAAGTGATCCCGCCCAGCGTCGGAACGGGGAGCCTATAGAGGCGCGGAGCCTTCGGGAATCCGTCGCGGGGCACGTCGTTCATGCCGCCGTACGGGAGCGCGCTGCAGCGCATCGAGCAGGCGGGCCAGCCGGCCGGTCTGGCGCTGTCTGGTGAGCGGCTCGAGCGAAGCCCATCCGGCCGTTCGAGGCGGCCGGCCGTCCTTCCAGATGCGGTATTGCTGCAGAACGGCGCTGCGGATCGCGCGCGTATCCCCGTAATCCACCATCGTGCCGCCCCCCGTATCGGAGAGCAGCCGTGCCGCATCGGTTTGCGTCCCGCCGATGCCGAGCACCGGACGGCCCGTGGCGAGATATTCGTAGAGCTTGGCGGGGACGTGACCGGCAAACTCGGGGCCGTCGGACCGATTCAGCGTGAGCAGCAGTACCGTTCCCCCCTTCATGTACGCGAGAGCCTCGCGGTGCGGCACGTAGGGAATTCGTTCCAGGAGCGAGCCGAGGCGCCGACTCGTAAGGCTCGCGAGGACGCCGCGGTCGACGTTGCCGACGATGCGGAGCCGCAGTTCGGGCAGCCGTCCACGAAGGTCGGCGAGGACCTTCCAGAGGCCGGCCGGATTGCGAGCGGGCGAAAAGTTGCCCACGTAGGTGATGACGAACGCGTCCGTCCGGCAGGGTTCTACGTTCCGCAGGTCGGTGGGATCGAAACCGTTTCGGATCAGCTCGATCGGCGTGGCGGATTTCTGCGCCAGCAAGTCTTGCCAGGACGGACTGACCGTCGTGACCAGGTCGGCGTCCGCCAGCACGGTCTTTTCCAGGCTTTCATCCAGCTTCCTCGCCAGACGCGTCGCCGGAAGACGGTCGCAGTACGTGACATCGGTCCACGGATCTCTGAAATCGGCAATCCAGGGGACCTTGAGCCGGCGGCGCAGAGACCGTGCGATGAGATGGGTGGAATGCGGCGGGCCGGAAGAAAGGACGGCGTCGACGTCACCGGATCCGTTCATCCGTCGATGCTCTCGGATTCCGAACGGGACCCATCCGACGCGGGCGTCAGGAAGAAAGACGTTGGCGCGTACCCAGCGCGCCAGCCGCTTCTTCAGGCAGTCCTCGTCTCCGTCGAGAAAGCCCACGCTCACGGTCTCGGCGCGCTCCTTTCCCAGCCATCTCGCATACAGGGAGTAGGGATCCCACGACGACGTACGGTGGACGGAGACGGAATCGGGGATCTCGGAAGCAAGGGTCGGATCAAGATTCGGATACGCCCCGTTTCGGACGGTGAGCACGGTCGGAGCCCATCCGAAATCCCGGAGGTATCTGGAAAACTTGAGCACGCGCTGTACGCCGGGTCCGCCCGACGGCGGCCAGTAGTATGTCAGTATCAGAACATGCCTCATCGCGCGAGTCGATACTCTCACGGGGTCTGCAAACGAATCTTTCGCGGCTGCTCTCCGTGTCGGTAATGTCCCCAGACCAATCTATAACCTACGGGGCTCTCCGCAAGACGACAAATGCGCAAGCGGGCGGCTTTTATTTCCGCGACGGCGATCGTACAGAGCGCGCACATCACGAACTAGCGGATGAGGCGCATGGAGGACGTCGGTTCTGAGCTGCGCGAATGGGACCGTCTTTCCGGATCCAGCCGGCACGCGGTCATCCTGCTCCTGCTAATACTGGCCGCGCTCTTCTTTTACGCGCCGGTCATTATCACGGGGAAGACCCTCATCGGCAGCGACACGGTCAGCTGGCGCGCGAATGCACAGTCGGTGATCGCCTACCAGGAAGCAACGGGGCAGCCTGCCCTCTGGGCTCCGAATACGTATGCGGGCATGCCCGCCTATCTGATCCTGTATCCAGAGCAGATCCCGCAGCTCGACGACGTCCCTGGGGCGCTCCGCCGGCTCATCTGGCCTGCTTCGCATCTCATGGTTCTGCTCGGGGGCGTCTACCTGCTGGTGTTCTTCCTGACCCGCGACCGGCTCGCCGGCCTGCTTTCCGCCTTCGCCTTCGGGTTTACGACCTATCTGCCGATCCTTCTTATCGCGGGCCACAACACGAAGTTCATCGCGCTGTGCTTCGCTCCGTGGATGGCGCTGGCGTTCGTAACCTGCCTCCGCCGGCCCGGCTTTCTGGGCGCCCTCCTCTTCGCCATCGCACTGGCGGCCAACCTGCGGGCCAAGCACGTTCAGATCACGTACTGCCTCACGTTCCTGCTCGCGTTCTGGTGGCTCGTCGAAGGCGCCCACGCGTGGCGCCAGGGACGTCTGAAGGCATTCGGCGCCTCTACGGGCTGGCTGGCGCTGGGCTCGGTGATGGGGCTGTCGATGGTCGCACAGCCCTATCTTGCCATTCTGGAGTACAAGGCGTTCTCGATTCGCGGGAACGGCCTTCCGTGGTCGGAAGCGATGGAATGGAGTCAGGGGCCCGGCGAGCTGGTCACCCTGCTCATTGCGGGGGCCTTCGGCGGTGGTGGGGTATCGTACTGGGGGCCGAAGGCCTTCACGGCCGGCCCGCACTACGTCGGCGGCGTCGTGGCGCTCCTGGCGCTGCTCGCCGTCGCCGGGATGAACCGCCGCTCCGTGTGGGCCTTCGGCGTGGGCGGCGTCCTCATGACGCTCTTCGCGCTGGGCGCTTACCAGCCGGCGCTCAGCCGGCTGATGCACGAAACCCTGCCGTTCTACGGCGCCTTCCGCGTACCGGAGACGTGGCTCGGCATCGTCGCCCTCGCGCTGGCGGTGCTGGCCGGCTTCGGCGTGCACTACGCCGATGGGAGGGAAGGAAATCCGGATGCGGACAAGGCGAAGTCCCGGACGATCTACCTGACCACGGCCGCCATGCTGGGCTTCGTCCTCCTGCTGCTCGTCTTCGACGATGCCTTCTTCGATTTCCGGCGTCCGAACGAAGCCGAGCAGATGACCGAACAGACTTCTGCAACCTTTCCGGATGCCGAAGGCTCTGAAATCGAGGCTGCCGTCCACCGGCAGCTGAGCGCGCGCATGGAGCGGCGAAAGGCTCTGTTCCGCCGGGACGCTCTTCGGACCCTCCTGTTCATCGCGCTCGCCGGGGCCGTCCTCGCGGCTCGTCGCCGTGGCCCGCTGCCGGGCTGGGTCATGCGGTCCGCGCTCGCTGCGCTCGTACTGATAGACCTCTGGGGCGTCGACCGGCGGTATATCGACGAGGAACGATTCGTGGAGGATGGCGACATCGCCGCGCAGATTGCAACCTACGATTACGACGAATACATCCTGCGGAACCAAGACGCGGCCGGGGGAAGCGGGCATTTCCGCGTCCTCTCCCTCGAAAGCGGCGATCCCATGCTCGACGCGCGGCCCTCCTTCCACCATCAGTCGCTGGGCGGCTATCACGGCGCGAAGCTGCAGCGCTATCAGGACTTCATCGACCGGCTCCTCGTCGACCCGCGAACCGGACGCCCCGACGCGACGGCCCTCGACATGCTCAACGCCCGGTATGTCGTCGCCCGTGAACCGCTGCCGGATATGCCGGTCGTCTTCGAAAGCGAGGATACGGAACTCGTCGTCCTCGAAAACACGGACGTCCTGCCCAGGGCTCATTTCGTCGGCCACACGAAGGTCATCGCCTCGCAGGAGGAGACGTGGGAGTACATGCGGAGCAGCGACTTCGATCCGCGCCGGACGGCCGTCCTGCCCGCGCCGATCGATTTCGAGACGACGCCGATCGATGCGACGGACGAGGCCGTCGCGGAGCTGCTGGACTATTCTCCCCGAGAGATCCGGTGGCGCGTCCGCACCGACGCACCGCGGCTTCTCGTGGCGAGCGAGATGTATTATCCGGCCGGATGGGAGGCGTATGTCGATGGGGAGTCGGTCCCGATCTACCGGGCAAACTACCTCCTGCGGGCGGTACCCATTCCCGAAGGCGACCATACGGTCGTCATGCAGTTCGAGCCGCGCAGCCACCGGCTCGGCGTTCGGATCGCGGGTCTCTCCACGGCCTTCGTGTACGGCACGACGTTGCTCCTGCTGCTCCGGCGCCGGCGTGAATGAGGGGATTCATCCGCCGTCGTACCGCGCGAAACCGAGGCGACGCAGGTACCGGTACGTCGGCGCAAACTCGTCACGCAGCTGCGCTCGCGCGGCGGCCGGCATTCCGGCCTCGCCCGCCGTCCCCAATACGGAAAGCAGCCCCTTCTTAAGCCGGCTGGCGGCCCGGCTCTGAAGCAACGCTTCGTAGAGCCGGGGTGAGCGTTTTTTAAGCGGTCGCACAAACGTTCGATACAGCGTCCGAAACGGGCGGCTTCCCGTCACGTTAGCGGTTCCCGCGCGGAGGATGGGCACCGGCGTCGCGCGGAGATCGAGGAACGTCAGCAATTCGGTCCAAGTCCCGAGCGTGTCCTCCGCCGCCTCTTCCAGGCTGATTACTTTGAACTGCCGCGGCCCGAACGTCTGCTCGAAGCGCGGCAGCAGCCGATCATAGCGGCTGTTCTCGCGCAGTTCGGCGGCGTGCGCCCCTACGAGGTAATCGAGCGCCAGCGACTCCGGGAGCTTTCCGAGCTGCTTCAGATAGGTAAACTCGGATCGCAGCCGAACGATCGGATCCCGGACGACGGCCAGCACCCTGGCATCCGCATTGTACTGCGCCAGCTCCTCCTCGACGCCATCCAGCCGGAAGTATTCAGGCGTGGCTTCGCCGTAGTAGCGGAAGGCTTCGTGGAACGGAAAGTGCTCGTGATACGCATCCAGACCTGCGGGGTAGCGACGCCCGAAATAGTAGAGCTCCTTTTCCGCACACATGAAGATCTGCGGGTGGCCGTCGAGCAGATGATACAGCCAGGTGGTGCCCGCTTTCTTGGCGCCGATGACGAAGAGGTTTACGC
>CAZXHQ010000085.1:0-7867 GCA_964640145.1 uncultured Rhodothermales bacterium
TCTCTTCAATCTGGAGCCCTCGGAAGCCGAAGCCGCCCGTCCTTCGTGAACGCGCTGCGCCCGCCCGGTCGTCGATGGCCGGCATCGACGAGGCGCCGCCCGCCGCCGTGGAGACGGGCATGCTGCGTCTTGCCTTGCAATGTCACCGCTCCCGTGCGGACCGGCGCGCCGCAGGGTCAGAAGGAATTTCCTGCATCCTGCAAGTTCTGCCGGCCTGACGCGGGAGCGTCGGCCTCGCATCGTTCCTGCAGCGCCTCCGCGCGCCTCCCTGGGTCTGCTCCTGGCACAGTAGTTGAGATCGCCGGGTACATCACGCCCGCAAAAGGATCGGGTAGGAGATGATGGAGCATGCGGTCCGCTCGTCTAATGCGCCGGTTCCCTCCGTCGCCTCGTCGGCTGCCTCCTGAACGCCGCTCCGCTAAAGCTCATGACCTCATCGAACATCAAGGTAAGAACGGCCGTCATCGGTCTGGGGAAGATGGGCGCCAATCACGCCCGCGTCTACTCCGAGATGGACTGTGCGACGCTGGTGGGTGTCTTCGACGTAAACCGTGCGCGGGCCGTAGAAGGAGCCGGAACATACGGCTGCCGCGCCTTCGCCACCCTGGATGAAGTATTCGAGGCAGGCGTGGACGCCGTTACGGTGGCCGTACCGACCACCTTACATGGCGAGATTTCCATCGCTGCGCTCGAGCGGGGGATGCACGTTCTCGTCGAGAAACCGATTGCCGCTACGCGCGAGGAGGCGACCGAGATGATTCGAGTCGCACGACGCTTCGGCCGGAAGCTGATGGTAGGCCACATCGAACGATTCAATCCGGCCGTTCAGGCGATCAAGGCCCGCGTGAGCCCGGAGGAGATCATTTCGATTAATCTTATGCGCGTCGGCCCGCTGCCGCCGCGCATTAAGGATGCAGGCGTGATCATCGATTTCGGTGTCCACGATATCGATCTCGTGCACTTCCTTTGTGAGTCGCAGCCCAAGACGGTCTACTGCGTGCGCTCATCGAATCTTTCTCAGATGGAGGACAGCGCGTCGATCCTCCTGGAAATGAGGGGCGGCGCTGCCGCACAGATTACGGCGAACTGGATCACGCCGTACAAGGCGCGCGAGATACAGGTCATCACGGCCGAGCGTCTCATCAAAGGAAACCTCATCACGCAGCAGGTCCAGGAGTACAGCCGGTACACGAGCGACGGGTACGTCGTTCAGGACGTTTCGGTCCGACGGCACGAGCCCCTGCGCGCTGAGTTGGCGTCGTTTCTCGAAAGCATTATCCAGGACGGTCCGACGAGCGTGACCGGGTCGGACGGCCTCCGCGCGCTGGACGTCGCCACGCAGGCCAGTACCTATCGTCAGCTCGATGCGGTGGCTGCATGAGACGCATTCTGCTTACCGGCGCGGGGGGAGCGGCCAGCCAGAATTTCCTGGCCTCGCTGCGTCTTGCCGATGAACCCTACTACGTGGTGGGCACCGATGCCAACCCGTATCATCTCGCATCTGCCCAGGTCGATTCCCCTTACGAGCTGCCGCGCTGCAGCGACCCCGGCTATCTCGACGCGCTGCGCAAGATTGCCGCGGCCGAGCGCATCGAGCTCATCCATCCTCAGCCGGATCCGGAGGTCGCTTTCCTATCGGCGCACCGCGGCGAGATACCCGTGCCCCTCTTTCTGCCTGCTGACGGCACGATCCGGCAATGCCACGACAAGGCGCGGTGCAACGACGTGTTGCAGGCCGCGGGCGTACCCGTTCCGACGTCCTACCGGGTGGCCGATCGGGACGACCTCCCTGAGATGGTTGCCCGCCTCCGCAAGCTGCATTCGAGCATCTGGGTGCGCGCCGTGCGCGGTGCGGGATCCCGCGCCGCCCTGCCCGTAGAAACGGCCCGCCAGGCGAGCGACTGGATCCATTACTGGGAAACCGCGAAAGGTCTCCAGGCCGCGGACTTCATGCTCGCCGAATACCTGCCCGGCCGCGAATTTGCATTTCAGAGTCTATGGTACGAAGGCGAGCTGATCACGTCGATGGCGCGAGAGCGGCTGGAATACATTTTCGGCAATCTCATGCCGAGCGGGCAGTCTTCGTCGCCCTCGATCGCGCGCACCGTACATCGACGAGACGTCAACGACATCGGTATGCGCGCGGTACGGGCCGTTTCGGAGCGGCCGCACGGCGTCTTTTGCGTGGACATGAAAGAGAATGGCCGGGGAACCCCTGCGGTCACGGAAATCAACGCGGGCCGGTTCTTTACGACGAGCAATTTCTTCGCTGAAGCCGGCAGCAACATGCCGCACTATTACGTCAAACTGGCTCTTGGCGAGAGCCTCCCCGAGCTGCCCAAGGTCGATGCGGTCGCGAGCGATCTCTACTGGGTACGCGGTGTGGATCGACTACCGACACTGATAGGCGAGGAGGCATGGAAGCCGCTGAGATTAGCCTCATAATGGACGCCCCCTTCGTGGCCGCAGATTTCGACGGCACGCTGGCGTCCCTTCGCGTCGACTGGAAGGCCCTCCGCCGGCGCCTCGCGGAGGAATGCGCGGCGCGCGGGATTCGCTGGGAGAACGGGAGGGGACTCGACGCAAACTTGCGCGAGATTCGTGGCACGCACGGAGAAGGCGCCTTCGAGGCCCTTTGCGACATCACGGCACAGGCTGAAGTCGACGGGTTTCACCCCGACTACGTGCATCGCGAGATCGTCGATGTGCTGATCCGCAGACGAGATCTGCCTCTGGCGGTCGTATCCGCGAACACGCGCAGAGCGGTATCCACGCTGCTCGAACGCCCATCGCTTCGCGGCTTCCGGGCGCTCGTCGTGGCCAAAGAAGACGTAGACCGGGGCAAGCCGCACCCGGAGGGTCTCCTCAAGGCCTGTCGTCACTTCGACGCGGCACCGCATGAAGCGGTGATGATCGGAGATTCGGAGACCGATCGCAGGGCGGCCTCGCGGGCGGGATTCTTCACCTTTGTCAACGTACGAGACAGACGGATTGATGGCCCTGATCGACTCTAGAACCGAACCGCGTTCGGTCTCTCCGAGACGGGAGGGCGAGCGCGCGCGGCAAAGCGCATTTGCGATCGACCACGAGTTCGAAATGCTTCTCGGTCAGGCGAACGGAAGTCTTCGAGATCTCGAGCTCGAGCTCACACGTGCCGTCGCCCGACCCGCCACGCCGCTGGTCGTTCTGTGCTATGCCCCCAGGAGCGGCTCGACGTATCTCGGTCAGCTGCTGGCGCGCTCAGGGCGGATTAATTACATATCGAATTTCACGGCGAGGTTCTGGGAAGCCCCGGTTTTTGCGGCCAGTCTGGAGAAACGGCTGGGTCTGCGCGGCTTCGCGTATCCCTCCGATATCACGTCTCGATACGGGGTGACGCCTTCGCCCCATGAACCCCACGAGTTCGGCTTTTTCTGGAACAAATGGCTTCGCTTCGCAGCACCGACCCACCGGATTGATCCCGAAGCGATGACGGAGGAGGCGACCGGCGGACTCGTCCGCGAGCTGTCGGGCCTGATGACCCTCTACGACCAACCGTTCTTCCTCAAGAGCGATCTCGTCGGGCTCAATGTCGCGTTTTTTGACGCCTTGTTTGAGGACGTGCGATTCGTCGTCCTTCACAGGGAGCCGGTATACGTGGCCCAGTCGATCTACCGTGCGCGTTGCGATCTGTACGGCGATCCTGCCGCTTACTGGTCGACCCGCCCTTCTTCATTTACGGCGCTGCAAGATCTCCCCGCCGCCCTGCAGATCGCCGGCCAGATACGAGGGATCTACGATGACGTGCGCCAGGGAATCGCGGAAGTTGAGGCGAGATCGCTCGATGTGTCCTATGAACGGCTTTGCGAAGATCCCCAGGGACAGATAGAGCGGATCTGTTCGTTTGCCGGCATTGAACATTCCATTCCTCGCCTGAAGGCCAGCCCCCGCTCATGCAACGGGCGGAAACTGAGCCGAAACGTCTTCGACCAGCTCGAACGTGCCGTAGCCCGTTTCTTCTAACTGCCTCTTTCTAACTGCCTCTAAACGTATGTCGATAGAACCTTCGAACCATCACCCGACCGAGTGTCGCTTCGGGTTGGCCGCTGAAGCTCCCGGCAGAGTGCGGGAGCTGATCGACGACCTCACCGTCGTCATTCCGACGCATAACCGCAGCCGCTATTTCCTTCATTATCTGGAGGAAGGGTTTTGGGATGGGGTGCGGCTCCGGATCGTGTGCGACGGATGCCGCCGAGGGATCGTCCACGAATTGCGGAAACGAACCGCGGGCCGAGACATCACCGTCCACGATTATCCGTCGAACGAGGGCGTCGCACACGCCATCGGCGTCGGCGTGCGCGGCGTTGCATCGGGTCACGTCATGTTCTGTGGCGACGACGACTTCAACGTCGACTACCTCGACTTTCTGAGGGAGGCTGCGAAGATCAAGCGGGAGGAAGACGACGTCCTTTTTGTGACGATGCCTGAAATCCGCGCGTTCAACCAGAGCCTGCGGGCCGAGCCGCAGTACGACAGGCGACAGTTCGACGGGTGGACCGGTGCCGAGCTGCTGGAGTTTCTGGTGACGGAGGGAGAGATGCGCTCGCTCGTGGCCGGATCTCTTTTCGAAACGTCCGACGTGGAAGCGGTGCTGCCCGACCGTCTGTTCAGGGCCAGCGAAGATTTCGTCCTGCTTGCCCGCCTGTGCGCTCGCCATCCTTCAAGAAAGATTCGCGTGGCCGAGTCGGGCTGCCGTATGCGGCTGATTCACGACCGATCCCTGTCGGCTCGCAGCAGCTACTCGCTCGAAAAAGTCATTCTCAATCTCCTGGCGATTTCTGTCGGAGCCTACCATCTGATCAAGCGAGGGAGCCTGCGTAGAGACGAGTTCGCCAACCTTCTTCTCGAACGCGGCCGCGTGCTCCAACAGTCGTACGGAAAGGGGGCGGAAGCGGCACGAACGATCGCGGCGTTCGTGGACGGAGCGGACGTTCCCGGCGGACAAGAGGCCGCGAAAACCTCCGACTTTCTTCGACGGCATGCGGAGGAATGCCCCGCCGAGTTTACGTCGATGATGATGGACGCGAAATCGTCCATAAACCGGACGCAGAGCCGGGCGGAGCCCCGGATCGGCCGCGACCCGGCCACGAATGGTCGGCCGCGCTATCTCTTCGTGGGGGGCAGCGCCCGATCCGGCACGACCATGCTCCAGCTGCTGCTCTGCCAGGACGACCAGACCAATCCCATGGTGCCCGAGGCGCACTACCTGCGCTCGTTCATGAGCGCCTATAAGATGGCCGCAGGAAGCGTGGAGCACCAGATTCCTCAGTACTTCGACGACGCCGATGATTTTCGCTCCTTCAACGAGCAGCTCGTCGGCCAATACCTGGAGCGGACGCGCCGGCGGTATCCGGAGGCATCGACGATCGTGCTGAAGGATCCGCAGCTTACGCCGCTGTTTCCCCTGCTCGACGAGCTTGTGCCCGATGCTCGATTCGTCTGCATCGTTCGCGACCCGCGAGACGTCGTCGCGTCGCTGATCAGGGTCGGCCGAAAAATAAAGGCCCGTGGGCGGAGCGACCGTCTTTCGCAAATGACGGACGCTCGAGACCTCGAGCGCCTCTGCGGGTACTATGCATCCTTTTACGTTCCGCTGCTGTCCGCGGGAACGAATGAAGGTGTTGCGAACACGCTCTTCCTCCGTTATGAGGACCTCGTTTCCCGACCGGAGAGGGTCATCGACGAGCTACGATCGTTCACCGGACTTGCCCTCCGAACCGGCGCCGAGGAGGATGTCGACAGCGGCACGGTTGACTATGGTGAGCGCACGGACAGTCCCTGGTTGTCGGAGCTCTACGGCGAGAAAATTACGGCCTCACGGGTGGGATCCTATGCCGACGAGCTGTCGGAGGAGGAGGCCGCATACATCCTGACGACCTGTGGTCCCCTTCTTCGAACGTTCGGGTACGGCGCCTCCCTCTCGATGCCGGTAGTCCGTTCCTCTGCCGCCTGACCGTTTCAACCGATAGACACCAGCCGCTCCATGCCGCACGTAAAATCTCAAATAATCGATCTACTCGAAGAAGGCGACCTCGACGGGGCAGGCGAATTGCTGCTTCCCTACCTGGACGAGCACGAAGACGACGGAGAGGCCTGGACGCTGGCCGGCACGTTTTTTACCCTTCGAGGAGACGCTGCTTCCGCAGAGGACGCGTTCTTGCTCGGCATCGAAAAAGAGCCGGAATCGTTCGATAACGCGGCGGCGGCAGCCGGGTTTTATTTGCAGCAGGAACGTTTCGACGACGCGCGCACGGCGTTTACGCTCGCCCTGGAGTCGGCACCTCCCTCCGTTGCGTCCGACGTTCGCGACATCATTTCAGAGCTGGAGGGTCGCAGCGGCGACCGCGGATCGGATCGGAGGAAGCTCCTCATTTTCGTACGACCCGGAGGCGATCATTTTATCGGTGACCTGGCCGCCGGGCTGAAGCACGCCTACGACGTCCATTTCTGCAGGACGAGCGACTCGTTCGAGATGCAGCAGGCCATGGAGGACGCCGACATTTGCTGGTTTGAGTGGTGCGACGACCTCATCGTGCGGGCTTCTCGGCTGGAGGCAGCTCGAACGACGCCGATCGTCTGTCGCCTTCACCGATATGAGGTATTCACAGACATGCCCGCGGCCGTAGCGTGGGAGTCAGTAGACCGCCTCATGGTGGTGGCCGATCACGTAAAGGACCTCCTCCTGCACACCGTTCCGGGCATCGAGCGCCGAGTCGAGATCGACGTCGTGCACAACGGCGTAGACGTAGACCGGTTCGCGTTTCGGGAGCGGCAGCCCGGCTTTCGCCTGGCCTACGCCGGCTACCTCCATGCGCGGAAGAATGCCGCCATGATGCTTCAGATTATCGCGAGGCTCGTGCAGGTCGATGCGAGATACGAACTGCACGTGGCAGGCCGATTTCAGGATACGCTGCTCCAGCTATACTGGGAGCACTTTATTCGCCACAACGGGCTGGAGGATCACGTTACCTTTCACGGATGGCAGGATAACGTCGCCGAATGGCTTGACGACAAGCACTATTTCCTCTCCACCAGCATTCACGAAAGCTTCGGGTACGCGATCGCCGAGGCCATGACCATGGGAATCAAGCCGGTCGCACATAATTTCGTGTTCGGCGACGACGTATGGCCGGAGGAGATGCTCTTCAATACGGTGGACGAAGCGGTCGAGATGATCACCTCCGCTGAGTATCACTCGGACGCCTACCGCTCGTTTGTGGAAGAACACTATAGCCGCCGGCGTCAGGTACGTGAGACGCTTCGCGTGCTCGGCTCGCTGCCGGAGGAGAAGCCGGTGACGGTCGATGTGGGGCCGTTCGAGGCCGGCGCTCTGAAGAGTCTGGTCGACGGGACCGCGCGGGCCTGAGATCACCCGTCGAAACCGTCATCAATCACGTCGGGACGATAAAAAAGGCCTCCGCGAGCATCGCAGAGGCCTCTACCCAGGCAAAATGCCTGTGGGCTCAGGCTTCGGACGGATGCACGTGCACGTAGCGGCGGTTGCCCCTGCTTCGCGTGAATGTTACCTGGCCCGTCGCCTTGGCGAAGAGCGTGTCGTCGCCGCCTCGGCCGACGTTGTCGCCGGGGTGGAACTTGGTGCCGCGCTGGCGCACGATGATGCTGCCCGCCTTGACGAACTCGCCGCCGAAAGCCTTCACGCCCAGCATCTTTGGATTGGAATCGCGGCCGTTCTTTGTTGAGCCTACGCCTTTCTTATGAGCCATAACAACCTCGCCGTGTTCGATTCAAAGTTTTTCGCAGGTGGGATCGCAGATCAGGCGGTCTTCTCCTTGTCGGCCTCGTCGGAAGACTCCGATGCCTCGTCCGA
>CAZXHQ010000085.1:7967-10500 GCA_964640145.1 uncultured Rhodothermales bacterium
TCGGGTTCAGCTTGCTCGGCCTTCGATGCCTTTGCGGCCTTCTCGTCGCCTTCCGCACCCTTCGCTTCAGAGGTCCCCTCCTCCTGAGACTCCTCGATGGCCGCCACTTCGGTGCCGGCATTCGCCGGCTCAGTGGGCGCCGTCGTTTCGGTCTCGGCCTCAGCCGTGGATTCGGCCTTGTCGTCCACCCTCGATTCCGCTGATGTCTTCGCGGTGGGCTTCGACGACTTCGTCGCCTTCTGGCCGTTGTCTCCAACCGACAGCTCGCTTACTTCGATGCGGGTATACGGCTGGCGGTGTCCGCGCTTCACCTTAAACCTCTTGCGGCGCTTCTTGCGGAAGACGAGGACCTTATCGCCTTTGACGTGCTCGACGATCGTCGCCGTGACGGTCGCATCCGGGACCACCGGCGTACCGAGCTGGACGTCGTCGTCGTTCGCCACGAGGAGGACGCGGTCGAATGTGACCGTGTCATCGACGTCGCCGCTCAGACGGGGGACCACGAGATTATCGTTCTCGTGCACCTTATACTGCTTTCCGGCGATCTCTACGATTGCGTACATGTTTTTCCTCTTCTTTGGAGCGCCGGGTTGGGTACCGACGCGAGAGCTTCATATGAAGGGTCTCAAAAATCATCGAACCTACACATGTAGAAACGTGCGTGTTCCGCAGCAACTCGTTAAGAATCGACGATGATGGAGATCTCGCTACCTGCCAGCGGACTCGTAGTCAGACCAGGTAAGCTGATATGTATCGGCCGCAATTACCCGAAGCACGCGGCCGAGATGAAGAGCGACGTGCCGGAGGAGCCCGTTATCTTCCTCAAGCCCTCGTCGGCGCTGGTGGGCCAGGGTGGGAAGGTGGTTCTTCCATCTGCCTCGAGGGACGTGCATCACGAGCTGGAGCTCGTGGCAGCTATCGGTCGCGGCGGCAAGAACATCGCGGTCGGCGATGCGCTGAACCACGTGGACAGCTATGCGATCGGTCTCGACATGACCGCGCGCGATCTGCAGGCCGAGGCGAAGAAGCGCGGCCTTCCCTGGACGGTCTCGAAAGGATTCGACACGTTCGCCCCTATCGGTCCGCTCATTGCCGCCCGCGAGGTGGGCGACCCGCAACAGCTCACGCTCGAGCTTCGGGTGAACGGGGAGCTGCGGCAGAGGGCCTTCACGGGCGATATGCTCTTCGGCGTGTCCGAGCTGATCGCCTATAGCTCCACCATATTCACGCTGTTGCCGGGAGACCTGATTTACACCGGTACGCCCGAGGGCGTGGGGCCTGTCGAGGATGGCGACAGGATGGAAGCGCACGGAGGTGGGTTGTCGGATCTGCGGATCAAGGTGCGCCGAGAAGGCTGACGAACGCCGCCATCATGCAGGCGGCGTGGAGGGCGCTGGGAGTCGTTCAACCGTCCGGTCCGGATGGCGCATCCCGGAGTCGGCTCCGGCGAAGATGCGGCTCCGATCGCGCTTGAACGTATTACCCCGAATGAACAGTACCCCGGCTTCGCCGACGAAGTATCGCCCCGGTTCGAGCCGGAAGGAGAGATCCGGCGAATTTCGAGCGTTCGCCCGCCGTGATCACGTGTTCGTGAGTATCTGCGCCATGCTCGAGCTGGTCGGGCTGGAACGGGCTCTTCAAGGCAGAAGTCGCGTAAAGTGCTCGGAGGTTACGTAGAGGTGGCCGTAGGTGCGAACCTGCGCCGCATGATCTCGACGGCCCGGTCGATATCCTCCCTCGAAACGTCCCGATGCGTCGTGGCGCGGATCGTGCGCCGCCCGAACGGCACCATATGGAGGCCGTCGTCGGCAAGGGGTTTCAGCACGCTCGCCGCGTCACCGTCGACGACGTCGAACACTACGATGTTTGTTTCGACCGCCTCCAGGTCGACCGAAAAAGATGGTATCTCAGAGATCGCCTCCGCCAGTAGCCGGGCCTTCGCATGGTCGTCTGCAAGATGGGGACGGTGATGTTCCAGTGCATAGAGACCCGCCGCCGCCAGCATTCCGATCTGGCGCATCCCGCCGCCGAACATCTTGCGGTAGTGGCGGGCCGCAGCAATATCGTCCGCCGAACCTGCTAAGACGGAGCCTACCGGCGCGCCGAGCCCCTTGGAGAGGCAGACGGAAATCGTGTCGAACGGCTCGGCAAAATCACGTTCGGCGAACCCCGTGGCTGCAGCGGCATTCCAGAGCCGGGCGCCGTCCAGATGCAGAGCGAGGCCGTGCTTGCGAGCGACCTCCGCAACGGTGCGCACCGTCTCGATCGGACAGATGCGGCCGCCTGTCTTGTTGACCGTATTTTCGAGACAGACGAGCCGGCTCGGCGTGTTCCAATAGGCGCCCGGACGAAGCGCCGAGCGAACGTGATCGCCCGTCAGGATGCCGCCCGGGCCGTCCACTACGTGGAGCTGCACGCCCGAGAGGACGCCGGGAGCACCTGTTTCGTAGTTGAAGATGTGACTGCTTCGATCGAGGATGACCTCGTCGCCCGGTCTCGTGAGCACCTTGATGGCGAGCTGGTTGCCCATCAC
>CAZXHQ010000086.1:0-7771 GCA_964640145.1 uncultured Rhodothermales bacterium
GCCGGTTGCGAACGCAAGTACTTTCCCCGATGCTGCGAAAGGCCTACGTCCTCACCCGTCCTCAGAAGCTCTTCGTCATCTGTACGGCGATCTTCATTACGGCGCTCGTCATCGCCGAAGCGACGGCCAGCAAATTCTTCACGGCCTTCGACCTGCCGTTCACGCTCACCATTTTCGGCGTAGAGTTCGACTCGGTCGTGATGACGGCCGGGGTGATCGCCTTCCCGATCACGTTCATCGTCACGGACGTCCTCAACGAGTACTATGGAAAGAAGGGCATCCGCTTCGTGACGTTTGTGGGCATGGCCATGATCGTCTTCGAGTTTGCGCTCCTGCAGATCGCCATGGGCGTGCCCACGGCTCCGATCTCACCGGTCCCTGAAGAGGCCTTCAATACCGTATTCGGGGCGACCGGCCGGGTGATCGTCGGCAGCCTGACGGCCTATCTGGTCGGCCAGCTCATCGACATCACCGTCTTCCACTGGCTGCGCACGCTCACCCACGGGCGGATGCTCTGGCTGCGCGCGACCGGATCGACGTTCGGATCCCAGTTTTTCGACACGCTCATCGTGCTGACCGTCGCCTTCGTCGGACAGATACGCTTTCAGGAAATCATCGCGATTACGCTGTTCAACTACAGCTACAAGTTCGCCATCGCGGTACTCATCACGCCGATCATCTACCTGGCCCACTGGCTGATGGACCGGTACCTCGGCAGCGAGGTCGCCGAGAATATGATCGGCCAGGCCGAGGCCGACGAGGTGGTGGTCACGTCGGCATAAAAAGCGCGTCAGAGGTCCGTTGCCGGAGCAGCCGTCGAGGCCTGCTACCGGAAGAGCCTCCATATCACGTTGATGAGGAGTGTCAGGATGATCGAGACGATCACCATCGTCGCAAGAGGAACGTGGATCTTTACATCCCCCCGTTCCCAGGAAAAGTCGCCCGGCAGTTTGCCGACGGGCAGGCCGGGGAAGCGGTCGAGCAGCAGAACCACCGCACCGACGACGACCAGGGCGACGCCGGCAAAGACGAGCAGTCGGCCTATGTCGGACATATCGTCAGGATACTTCCGCTTCCTCGGGCACTTCTTCGTTTACGAACGACAGCCAGCCGTGGGGGTCGTCGCCCTTCCGGACGACGTCGAAGAAGGCCTGCTGCAGCTCTTCCGTGATCGGGCCCCGGCGGCCCGCACCGATCCGGTACTTGTCCACGCTGCGGATCGGTGTGACCTCGGCGGCGGTGCCGGTAAAGAACAACTCGTCGGCGATGTAGAGCGACTCACGCGGAATCCGCGTCTCGACCACCTCGTAGCCGCGGTCGCGGGCGAGTGTGATGACGGCGTCACGCGTGATGCCGGGGAGAATCGAGGCCTCGGCCGACGCCGTGCAGATCGTTCCGTCGCGGATGATGAAAAGGTTCTCGCCGCTGCCCTCCGCCACGTAGCCGTCGCGCGAAAGCATGATGCCTTCCATGTAGCCGTTCAGCACGGCGTCCATCTTCACCAGCGACGCATTGAGATAGTTGCCGCCGGCCTTGGCCAGGGACGGGTGCGTGTTGGGCGCCATGCGGTTCCAGGAGGCAACGTGGACGTCGACGCCCTCGTTCAGCGCTTCGTCACCGAGATAGGCGCCCCATTCCCAGACGGCGATGACCGTCTCCACGGGATTGTCGAGCGGATTGACCCCCATTGAGCCCGCGCCGCGGAAGGCGAGCGGGCGAATGTAGCAGGCCTTCAGCCCGCTCCGGCGAACCGTGTGCAGCGCCGCTGCCTCCAGCTCTTCGAGCGAGTAGGGAAGCTCCATCCGGTGGATCTTCGCCGAGTCGAGGAGGCGCCGCATGTGCTCGCGCAGCCGCAGGACCGCCGGTCCCCGCTCGGTGTTGTAGCACCGAATGCCCTCGAAAACGGACGACCCGTAGTGAAGCGCATGCGAGAGGACGTGCACGGTTGCCTCCTCGTACGGAACGAGTTTGCCGTTGAACCAGATGGTATGCTCCATGAGACTGCCGTCAGATAATCGGAGTGCGTGCGGCCTTTCGCCGCGAGCGGGTTGCCGGCGACGATTGCTGAAAGAACGAGCGCGTAGTTTAAAGGTTCTAGCGTCGGATGCGGCTGCCGGACGGGCGCCTCGAGGTCCATGGCTCCTGTTTGGAGACGGCGGACTCACGACGCGACGTGGCCCGACGAGACGGTCTCCTCCACGGCATGTCGAGCGATCGTCCAGAGGATCTTTGCGGATGCTCTGATCGTGCCGGCGACGGTCCCCGTCACCTTCGAGACGCCCACGCGCCGCCGGTAGGATACCGGCACCTCGCGAATGCGTAAACCGGCTCGCGCGGCTTTGATCTGCATCTCGATGGTCCACCCGAAGGTCTTGTCCTGCATGCCGAGGGCCTCCAGCGCCCCGAAATGGATGGCTCGGAACGGGCCCAGATCGGTGTAGCGGACGCCCCAGATCAGGCGCATCAAAAGACAGGCGACGCGGTTGCCGATCAGGGCCTGGGGGAGCATCGCGCCCGGCTCCCGATCTCCGAGGATGCGCGAGCCGACCACGAAGTCGGCCTCCCCGCGGGCGATGGGCTCGACGAGGCGCGGCATCTCTTCCGGGTGGTCGCTGTAGTCGCCGTCGAGAAACACGAGGATGTCGGCTCGCCGCCGGCGGGCATAATCGATGCCGCGGAGGCAGGCCCAACCGTATCCCTTCCGATCTTCGCGCAGGACGGTCGCTCCCGCCGCTCTCGCGTTTCGTTCCGTCTCGTCCGTCGATGCATTGTTGATCACGACGACCTCGGTCGCGAGGTCGGACGGGACGTCGTCGACGACGTGTCCGATCGCGCGCGCCTCGTTGAAGGCGGGGATGATGACGATGACCTGCGGCTTCATTGCTCCTCCTTTCCGTACTACGGCACGGCACGTCGCTGCGCTTCGGCAACCTCGTGCAGCGGCGCACGCGGCCTCATAGATGGACTGCTCGTGACGGGGTACGGAGCACGGTGCGGTGCGACCCCCTCGTGAGACGGAGGAGCGGGTAGGCCATCCGGTCGGGGAACGTCATCCGTAGCGGCTGTAGAAGTCGTCGTCTTCGTCGTCGAGATCGTCGTCGTCGTCCGAGATGGAGCCGAGTGAGGAGAGCATCGCGCCCATCATGTCGTTGTAGGTGACGGCCTCCTCGAACAGTTCCTTGCCGATCAGCGAATTCTGATGTAGAGCTTCGAGTACGAACCCCATGCTCGATGCCGTCTCGGCAGGACCGGACGGACTGGTGTGTTTCTTTACGACCTCCCGCAGGCCGTCGACCTCGTCGAGCGCTTTCACGTACTCGGGAAACGACATGTCCGGTTCGACGTCGACCGAGTTGCCTTTCGCAAACCATCCCAGGACGGACTGAAAAGGTGATCGTCCCTCCTTCTTATCCGACGGATCGGGGAAATACTTCTTGAACACGAAGTTGACCGCGCGGCCGATAAGGAGGCGCGCCACGTTCTGTGCTCCTTCCTGCTCGCCCTCATAGACGAGCTCGACCTTCCCGGTTATCGCGGGTTCGATGTGAAGGAGGTCGCTGATGCGGACGGTGGTTTCGGACTCGCCGTTGAGCAGCGCGCGGCGCTCCGCTCCGGAGATCAGGTCTTCGAGTGCCGCGCGCGTCATGCGCGCCGAGACGCCTGACTTCTGGTCGATATATTCGCTCGACCGGGCCTCGAAGGCAATCTGCTCGACGATCTCCCGGAAAAAATGGGGGACCCTGACGTCCACGTCGCGGCCCTCGCCGTCGGCTCGATCCTCCCAGGCTTCCTGTCGCGTGATTTCCATGCCGATGTCCAGCGTACGCGGATAATGCGTGATGATCTGGCTGTCGATCCGGTCCTTCAGGGGCGTGATGATATTGCCACGGTTCGTATAGTCTTCGGGATTGGCCGAGAAGACCATCATCACGTCGAGCGGAAAGCGGATGTTGAATCCGCGGATCTGGATATCCTGCTCCTCCATGATATTCAGCAGCCCCACCTGGATGCGAGGCTGGAGATCGGGCAGCTCGTTGATGGCGAAGATGCCGCGGTTTGTGCGAGGAATGATGCCGAAGTGGATAACTTCCTCGTCGGCATAGGTCAGGCGCCGGCTGGCAGCCTTGATGGGATCGATATCGCCGATCAGGTCGGCGATGGTGGTGTCCGGCGTCGCCAGCTTCTCGCCGTACCGCTCGGAGCGGTGGACCCATTCGATCGGCGTCTCATCTCCCTTCTCCTCGACGAGGTCGCGCGCATGCTTCGAGGTGGGCCGGAAGGGATCGTCGTTGAGCTCGCTTCCGGCGACGATCGGAACGTACTCGTCGAGCAGCAAAGGGAGTTTGCGAATGATGCGGCTTTTTGCCTGTCCTCGAAGCCCGAGCAGAATCAGATCGTGACGGGCGAGGATGGCATTCTCGATCTGAGGGATGACCGTGCGGTCGTACCCGATGATCCCCTCGAAGATATTCTCACCGGAACGGAGCCTGGTGATCAGGTTGCGCCGCATCTCGTCCTTGACGGAGCGAACCGGATAGCCGGCCCGGCGCAGCTCCCCGAGCGTGCGCACCTTCGGGGTCGCGTGAACGTCGCCTGCCTCGTATGCCATACTACACCGTTTCTGAGTCGAAGAGGGGACGATCTACCACGCGATCCGTACGGTGCAGTTCCCCACCGGCAGGTGCCCGGACGCTTCGAGAGCGATTGCGACGCCGCTGTAAATTTTCGGCGTCAACCCGGGACCGTGCGGGACGGTCCGACGTACGCGGATAGAGCGTCTCTCTAAGGACTCCGCTGATTCATGATTCGTGTGCTCGTGGCCGACGACCACGCCGTAGTTCGCAGGGGGCTCTCCCAGATCATCGAAGAGACCCCGGACATCGAAGTGGCCGCCGAGGCCGCCGACGGCGCCGGCGTGCTGGCTCGTATGCGGGAAGGATCGTACGACGTGGTCGTGCTGGACATCAACATGCCGGGGATGGACGGGCTGGATGCGCTGAAACAGGTGCGCGCCGAACACCCCGACCAGGTCGTCCTCGTCCTGAGCGTGCATCCTGAAGAGCACTATGCTGTGCGCGTGCTGAAGGCAGGGGCGAAAGGCTATCTCAACAAGGAGAGCGCGCCGGACGAGCTGGTCGACGCCGTACGGCGCGTCTCTGCAGGGAAACGGTACGTGAGCCCGGCGGTTGCCGAATCGCTGCTCGACTATATGGACACGCCGGCCGACGCGCCACTCCATTCCATTCTTTCCGACCGCGAGTTTCAGGTCCTCTGCCTGCTCTCCAGGGGCAATTCGGTGAGTCAGGTCGCCGAAGAGCTCTCGCTCAGCGTGAAGACCATCTCTACCTATCGCGCCCGGATCCTGGAGAAGATGAGGTTGAGCAACAACGCGGAGTTGACGCGCTATGCGATCGAGAACGACCTCGTTTTCTGAGGTTACTCCGGAGGTCGCCAGGTGTAGAGTCGAATCTCGGGCTCGGGCTGCGTGAACACGACGGCGATGGCGTAGCTCCCCTCGCGGCGCCGGACGTCCACGTCCTGCGGGAAGAACGCCTTGCGATACTCCTGCGCGCCTTCGGTGAGCCGGCGCACGAGGTCGCCGGCCCGGTTGAAGACGTCGATGTGGAGCCAACCGGCCCGCATGTTCAGGACGAAGAGCCGATCTCCTTCCGGAGCGGCCGACGAGCTCAAGAGCGGGGGTTCGTGGACGTCTCCCATCAGAAACGATCGCGTTCGCGAGAACATCGGTGAGTCGAAACCACGCAGCGCGAGTGTGTCGACCGGCTCTTCCTCCGATACGATGTCGACGACGGGGCGAAAGCCGGACAGGCTGACGGCCGAGTCGCCCCACGTGCGCAGCAGCCCGGCGTGGCGCCACTGCGGTCCCGGCAGCGTTTGCCGCCTGCGGAGGGACCCGTCCCGTCCGATCGAGGCGACGAAGCTTCCCTCCCGGTCGTCCACACGTTTATAGTAGACCCCTTTTCCGAAAGCGCCGTAGACCAGTGCCGATCGGCTGCGGTCGGCATCCCGTATGGACAGCGACCGGACGGTCTCGCCGCCGACGAGCAGGTGCATGGCCGGGCCGGACGGATCGAAGACGGCCAGCGTGTCGCCCCGCACCCCGGCGAGGTAGGGTACCTTCACCGTGGCGATGGCCTCGAGGAACGCGCCGGACGTGTCGTAGGCGAAAACGAAGCCGGCCTCCGCGTCGCTGACGTAGAGGGTGTCGCGCTGACCGGCCGCGAAGCGAACGGTGCGAGGATGACGCAGCGGACGGTCGCCGGCGGAGCTTCGGGACCACTCGAGCCGAAGCGTATCGGTCGCCACGGCGGCCGCGAGCGCGCGCGATACCGAGTCGGCCGGCATGATAGCCGTCGGCTCCTCGCGTCGGCACGAATACGGAAGGCACCCGGAGAGCAGAACGAGGGCGGCGGCGGCCAGGATGCGGATGCGGTCGCCGGCCATGCTACTGGCGGGCGAGCCGCATGGTGAGCTCTCGTTCGGATCCGTCCCGCACGACGCCGAAACGCACGCGGTCGCCCGGTCTGAAGTCGTAGAGACGGGAGGTGAGATCGGTGTGCCGCCTGACCGGTTCGCCCTCGATGGACACGATGACGTCGTATGCTTCAAAGCCGGCGTCATCGGCCGGTGAACCCGGATCCACGTCGCGCACGAGCACGCCGCTCGCTTCGGAGAGGCGAAGGGCCCGAGCAATGCCCCGGTCGACCTCCGAGACGTACAGGCCGGTATAGAAGGAGCGATCGACCGTCCCGTTCTCACGGAGCTCTTCGAGGATGCGCTGCGCCCTATCGGCAGGGACGGCGAACCCGATGCCCACCGACCCGCCGCTCTGGCTGTAGATTGCCGTATTGACCCCGATAACCTCACCGAGGGCGCTGACGAGCGGTCCCCCCGAATTTCCGCGATTGATGGCCGCGTCGGTCTGAATCATGTCCCGATAGACGCGGCCGTCGCCGGCGGCTTCGAGGTTCCGTCCGACGGCGCTGACCACACCGACCGTCACCGTCGGCTGAGCGGCCTCGAAAAGGCCGAACGGGTTGCCGAGCGCGATCACCCACTCGCCCACGATGGCGCGTCCGCCGTCGCCGAAACGGAGGTAGGGAAGCGGCTCCTCCGGGTCGACTTTTACGAGGGCGATGTCGGAGACGGGATCCGAGCCCACGAGCGTTCCTTCGAGCGTCCGTCCATCCGGAAAGGCCACCGTGATCGTCGTCGCGTTGCCCGCTACGTGGTCGTTCGTGACGATGTATCCGTCGGGAGAGATTACGAATCCGGAGCCCAGGTTCTGGACCTGCCTTTCAACCACTCGGTCTCGCCGCTGCTGGCCGAAGAAGTACTCCATCCAGGGATCTGAGAAGAGATTGGCGAACGGGTCGCGGTAGCGTACCTGCTCCACCCCGGTTACGTTTACGCTCACCACGGCGGGAGAGGCTTCTTGCACGGCCTGCGTGATGGCCGTCTGGCGACCGGCGGAGACGGCTTCATTCGCCGCCACCGCGCTGGTGTCGGGGGAGGTGGCATCGGAAGCAGCCCACTGCGACTGCGCATCGCGATTGCAGCCGAAGCCGCTCAGCAGCACGATCAGGATGAGAAGAAGTCGAGTCATAATGACAAGCGTTTTCGAATGACGACCGGCATCGACGGACGGTCCCGCACGGGCCGAATACCGGCAGATCTGTCGGCAAAACTGAAACGTCTCAACGGCGCGTAGTACGGGCCCGCCAGCCTCCGGTTTCGGGGGTCCTGTGCC
>CAZXHQ010000086.1:7871-10402 GCA_964640145.1 uncultured Rhodothermales bacterium
AGGAGGCGCACGGCGACGATCCCCGCCAGGGTCGCGAAACTCAGTCGGAGCGCACGCCGGTTGATGCGATGCGCCGTCCACACGCCGAGATGCGCGGTGAGCATGGCCGGGACGGCCAGGAGGGTGGCTCGAAGCACGTCCACATATCCGACGGCCAGCTCCGGTACCGGTTCGCCCTGACCGAGCCACGCATAGTTGACGACGCCGGCGAGGGAGACAAGCACGATGGTCGCACTCGAGGTCCCGGTCGCTACGTGGATCGGCAGCCCGAAGAAATGGCTGTATGCGGGCACGAGCACGACGCCGCCCCCAACGCCTGCGGCCGCCGCGACGGCACCTGCCGCCGTGCCGGTGCCTACCAGGACGGGCCACCCCAGGCGCGGGCGGCCGCCTTGGGCGAGGCCCGGGTCGACGCGGGGACGAACCACCATGCGCGTGACGAGCACGAGCAGGACCGTGCTGAACACCATCTGAAATACGGTCCCGTCGTACCACGGCTGCGTCGTGACGAACCGCGTCATCAGATATACGGCCAGGGCGCTGAACACCCCCACGCTGAGCGCGACGCGGGTCACCACGGCGCTCCTTCGGTACTGCGCCCAGGCACTGATGAAGGCAGCGATCAACGTGCAGAACAGGCTCGAGGCGATCGTGAGCGGCGCGACGACGGTAGAGGGGATGCCGATCGCCTGGTAGTAAAAGAAGAGTACCGGGGCGAAGATGATACCCCCTCCTACGCCGATGAGTCCGGCTACGAATCCCGCGGCGAGGCCGGCGCCGAGAAGAAGCAACAGATGTGCGGGGTCCATGAAGCCGGTCGGCTCAGACGCTTAACGGCGCGCGAGAATGCTGTCGTACGCGGCCGGGTCGGTGAGCAGCTCGACGGCCTCCAGGAGCTGACGGTCGTGTTCGAAGGAGGCCTCGATCTGCGCCGATTCTCCGAAATAACGCGCCAGAATCTCCGCGCGCAGCTTCTCCTTCAGGTCGGTCGCGTAGCGTTCGAAGTCGGCGCGCTTCTCGGCCAGGACCGCGTTCCGCAGCGCCATGACCTCGTCGCTCGTCGAGGCGTATCCGCTCTCCGACAGATTCTTTTGAAGGGCTTCCACGGCCCGTTCCGCATCGGTCCGGTACGTAAACTGCTCGGCATCGAGCCAGCCCGCAAAGTCGTCCAAGATTTCGTGGGTCACCGTGAACGAGCGGTCGATCGAGTCGTGCTCGGCGGCAAAGCGGTTGGCATAAAAGAAGAAGGCGGCGCGGCGGGCGAGGGCCCGCTCGAGGTCCCCGCCGGAACCCGGTGATACCGTGCGGTCGGGCTCGATGCCGCGCCCGTTCTTCACGGAGCGCCCGTTCTCCGTGTAATAGGTGCGCTGCAGGGAGTCGGGCACCGCGCGCTCGCGGCCGTCGTGCCTGCCGTAGTCGACGGACTGGATGCTCCGGCCGCTCGGCGTATAATACTTCGACGTGGTCAGCTTGAGCGACGTGTTATACGGCAGCGGCTTGATGATCTGCACCAGGCCCTTGCCGAACGTCTGCGTACCGAGGACGACGGCCCGGTCGAGGTCCTGCAGCGCTCCGGCGACGATCTCGCTGGCCGAGGCGCTCAGCCCGTTTACCAGGACGGCCAGGGGCAGGTCAGGTGCGACGGGCGGGAGCTTACTGCGATATACCCGCTCGGTCTGCGGCTGCCGGCCGCGGGTCGAGACGATGACGGAGCCCTGCGGCACGAAGAGCTGAGAGATGGCCACGGCCCCGTCGAGGAGGCCGCCGGGATTGTCGCGCAGATCGATGATCAGTCCGTTCAGCCGCCCGCTCTCCCGCAGATTCTGCAGGGCGCTCCGCAGTTCGACATCCGCACCGCGGGCGAAGCGATCCAGCTTGATGTATCCGATGCCGGCCGAGGAGTCTGCGAAGCCGGCATAGGCTACGTTCTTTAGCGTTACCTGCTGTCGCGTGAGGAAAAAGTGCAGCGGTTCGGATTCGCCTTCTCGCTCGACGGTGAGCTCTACCGCCGTACCCGGCTCGCCGCGCATGAGCCCGCGGATGTCGCTCAGGGAGAGGTCCTCGGCCGGCCGCCCCTCGATCACCGTGATCACGTCCCCGGTGCGCACGCCCTGCTGGTACCCGCTCGTTCCTTCGATGGGAGAGACGACGATCACCTTACCGTTGCGCACGTCGAGATTCAGACCCACGCCGCCGTACCGGCCGCGCGTGATGATGTTGATGTCGGTGTTGTCGGCCTCGTCGATGAACGTCGTGTAGGGGTCGAGATCCGCCAACATCGCGTCGATTCCCGAGCGCATCAGTCGTTCGGGGTCGAGCGGGTCCACGTAGGCACCGATCAATTCTTCATAGACCGAGCTGAAGATCTGGAAATTCTTCCGGAGCGCGAAGAAATCGTCGTCCGGCATCAGGAAGCCGGCCGAGAATCCTACCGCGAGGACGCCGAGCATCATGACGATGACCGGGAGGCGTCCTGCTGCTTTTGATCGAATGGGCATGGCCAGGATGGAAACAGTTACTCGAGCGCTTTT
>CAZXHQ010000087.1:0-10359 GCA_964640145.1 uncultured Rhodothermales bacterium
ACGTCGCCGGCCGTGAAGAGATAATCGCCCGAGGAGACGGTGAACGTGCCGAAGGTCGAGAATTCGCCCTCGCTGCGCACGAGCTGGATGCGTCCGCTTCCGACGGCGTTGATGACGTCGCCGAGAAGCGGGTCGATGACCAGGTGCACGGTCGATCCCTCCGGCGCGAGAATGTTGAGGTCCATGGCCAGGCCGTCCAGAAACGGCCGTTCGCCGGAGGGCCGCTCCGCTAGAAGGCTGCTGCGGCGCGTCAGACGCTCGAAATCGGGCAGCTGGCCCGTCGAATCTGCGAAGACGATGAAGCCGGCGTCTGTCGAGGTGGGCGATTCCGAAATGGGGATGTAGAGGTCGCTGTCGGGATTCGTCCGCGCGTTCGTGGACTGCAACATTGCGTTGGACAGCGGTCCGGTCAGGCTCACGTCGCCCGAGGCCAGAACGCGCCCATAGAACGGCAGCTCGCGCGACTGCTGGACGTTCATGATGACGACGTCGTCCAGGACGGCATGGAGGTCGAAGGAGAAGAAGCGGTAGGCGTTGAACAGCACGGAGCCGCGTACGACGGCCCGTCCGTCGTCGGCATCGCTCAGATTCAGGTCGTCCAGGTGGATGCCGTCCCGGTCGACGACGACGGGTCCGTCGACGGCATAGGTGAGTCCGAAGTCGGGAACCCGAAACTGTGCGTCGCGAACCGCCAGCTCCGCTTCGAAGATCGGTGCGTCAAAACTGCCCCCGATGTGTCCCGATCCGTCGATGTAGCCGGTTACGTCGGCGACGAGAGTTCGGAAGACGTAGTCGAAGAAGAAGGCATCCGCCCGCCGCACGTCGACGTTCAGGTCCAGCGCCCCGGCGTCCCGAACGTCCGGTGCGCGGCCGGGGATGGGCAGTCGAAAGGTGCCGTCGACCGACAGGTCACTCTCTTCCATCAGAAGCGAAGAGTCTTCCGGAGCGGCGGGCGAGAGCCGGGCGCGCAGCGCCACGTCGGGGGATCCGGGAATGTATCGGCTCATGACGGAGAGCCGCCCCAGATGCCTGTTCCGGTAGCTAAGCGGCTCGATGTCGACGCGTCCGGTCAGTTCGGGGCGGCGATCCAGGCCCGTAAAGGCCAGGCGCCCATCGAGCCGGCCTCCGACGTCCTCCAGACCGACTATCGAGCCTACGTGCTGCATCCGAATATCCTCAGCGTGCAGGAACAGCGTGTCGCTCAGTGCGCTGGAGAGCGTACCGGCGACTTGCAGAAAATCGGCATCCGTCTCGTCGCGAGGGTTCGCTCGCTGGATGCGAATGCCTCGTACGTGAACGGCTTCTCGGAAGAAGTCGACGATGTTCAGGCCGGGGGCGGTCCACACCTGGTCGGCTGCCGTGGCCTGAAAGTCCTCTATGACGAGCCGGTTGCGGTCGTCGAGAAAGTCCATGCGCGCCCGAAGGAAGTGGGGCGCGCTCGCGCCGGACGTTTCGGCGTCGACGGCGAGATCGAAGCCCCGGTCCCGGTAGGCGACCGAGAGGGAGGGCTCCTCGATCACCTGTTCACCCACGAGAAGGGCCGATGCGGCGGCGGAAAAGTCGGCCGCCATGGTTTGGGAGACGGCCGGCACAGCACGGGCGCTTCCGGAAAGCGATACGTCCACGCCTCGGGCGTCGACCGCCCCGGCGACGAGCGAATCGGCAGCCATCTGGAGCTGCAGCTGGATAACGTCCGGTTCCAGGCGCACGCGGCCTTCGCCCGCCAGGTCGGTATGAAGCGCCGGCAGCATGGGAAAGAGCGCCGAGAGGATGTCGGAGCGGCGGACGCGCAGGCGAAACTGGACGGATTGAGGCTCGACCGACGGTGCAGGCGGAACGTCCTCCGCGCTTACAGTCGATGTCGGCGTGACCTGCTCTGCTGCATCCAGCCGATAGGGTTTGGCGCGTTCCTTCGCGACCGACCGCGCCGTCTCAGCGACCCAGTACCTGCCGAGCACGACGAGGGGATGGAGGTCGACGTCGCCGACGACGTCCATGTCGACTACGTCGCCACGAACGGCGATCCGGGGCGATGCATCGCCGTCCTGGCGGACGATCAGCCGCGACGCGTGAGCCGGGATGCGTCGGTCCGCCCTTCCGAACGACAGGCGGGACGGCTCGAACCCATATGCGATATCTCCTTCGAAGCCCGTCCACGTGCGTCCGTGCCCCTCGATGGTGACCTGCAGGTTGAGCGCCGAAGAGACCGAATCATGCATCACGAGCGGTCCGACATCGACGTTCGACATTCGAGCGTCCACGCGGTAGGAGGGGCGTTCCTCGGCGAGATCGGCCATGAACGTAGCGTCGACGGTGCCCGCGCCCTCGACGGCGAATACGGTCCCTTCCAGGGCTCCGAGGGACCCCGCGACGTCGGCGCGGAGCGTGTCTATGCGACGCGACGCCCAAACCGAGGGGCCGAGCGCGACCGCCGCACGCCCTTCCGCATCGCGGAGCGAAGCGCCTTCCACATCGACCATTATTCGACCGTTCAGACGGCCGGCCAGCGCGGACCGATTCAGCATCCTGCCGGCGTCAAATTCCTCCAGGTCGAGTACGCCGTCCAGGCGAGCCGGGTGGAGACCACCCACGTCGAGCTCGGCGGTACCACGGAGGCGCCCCGCACCACTCTCCACTCGTATCTCGCTCGCGCTCACCCAGCGCAGAGGCATCTCCGCACGGCCGAACCGAACGGTACCCTGCGAAACGCCCGATACGTCGACCGGACCCAGGTGCTCGAAGGATGGGACGGGGGCCTGCGGCCATACGGCCTGCAGGTCGCGCCAGCGAACCGAACCGGGCCGGAGCACCGCGTCGTACTCGACCGAATCCGGGAGGCCTACAACGGTCCCCTCCAGCGATATTTTGGAGGGTCCGTGCCAGGCCGACAATTCGTCCACGACGAGGCTGGAGAGCGGCCCGCGCAGGCGTGCCTCTGCCGTCACGGCCGAGCGGACCGGCACGACAGGGAGGAGGCGAGCGAGCTCGTCGCCGTCGATCGTGCTGGAGGCCAGGTCGAGGTCCACCACGGCCGCACCCGGATTGGAACGGAGTGCCCGGAGCGGGGAGACGGAAGCATTGAAGCGTAATGCGCTCAGAGCCGTTCGCAGATGCACCTCGTTCAGCGCGAGCCGGCCGTCGTGGACGGCGACCTGGCCGTGCAGACTATCGACGTCGATGTCGACATCGGTGAGGCTGCCGTCGAGCTCGAGGACGTCGATGAGCTTGAGGCCCGCCTGCCAATCGATGAGCGCGCGGCCGTCGATGTCGCTGAGCTCCGCGTTGGTCCAGTCGAAGACCGCGCCGCTTCGGACGGCCGCCGGCACGCCGCCCTTGGACTCCGTAACGACGCGGCCGTCGACGACCTCGATGCGTGCAGCACGAAACGACCACGGTTCGCCGGACGGGTCCGGCGTCCGGCTTTGCAGCGCGGACTGGATGTTCCATCGGCCGCTCCCATTTCTTGAGAGCAGTACCTCCGGACGGATGAGCGTTACGCGACGCGTTGAGAAGGTGCCTCGCAATGCGGCGGACCACGACGGATGCAGCACCATCGAATCGACGGAGATGACCGGCCGACCCAGCGAGTCGCGCACGAGGACGTCACGTGCCGAGAGCCGCTGAAGAACGTTTCCGCTCAGCTTTCCTATCTCTAGGGTGCCATGCACGGAGTGGTTGAACTGGCGTACGGCCTCGTCCCGCAGACCTTCGCGGCCCACCTCCGTGCGGGTCAGTGCGAAGAAAAGGACGACGGCTGCCGCGACGACATACGCCGCGATGCGCACGAGGCGGCCGGAAAAGGATATGATGCGGCGAGGGGACAACGGGGAGCAGATGCTTTCGAGAAGCGGTCGAGGGATGGTACGTCCGCGTCCTTCGAATGTGCCAGCGTCGAATGGTATTCGCCGGGAGTTTACCGGCGTACGGGTTAGCCTACCGCGTGTGCGGCGAAACGCCATGCTTCCTCGACCCAGGCCGCCCGCACGTCGTCCGTGACGAACGCATGGCCGATACGGTCGAGGAGGACGAACCGCACCCGGCCTCCGCGGACCTTCTTGTCGGCTTTCATGGCTGCCGTCAGCGATTCGACGGGGAGGCCGGCCAGGCCGGAGGGAACGGGAATCCGGCGGACGAGCTCGTCGGCGCGGTCGCTGTCGAACTCCGGCACCACCCTGCTCGAGAGGTGGAGCGCCGCGCGCATGCCGGCGGCGACGGCTTCACCGTGCGTAAACGTGCCGTATCCGGCGACTTTTTCGAGAGCGTGAGCGAACGTATGGCCGAAATTGAGGATCTCGCGCAGGCCGCTCTCCATCTCGTCCTCCCTCACGATGCAGGCCTTGACGCGGGCCGCGGCGGGTATGGTCCTCGTGAGCGCGGTCTCCTCCCGGTCGAGAACGTCGGGCCACGAAGATTCCAGGTCGGCGAAAAGCGCTTCGTCGGCGATGAGTCCGTGTTTGACCACCTCGGCCAGACCGCTGGTCCATTGACGGCGCGGCAGCGTCTGCAGCACGGCCGGATCGGCCAACACGGCACGAGGCTGATGGAAGGCCCCGATCAGGTTTTTGCCCGTCTTGTGGTTGATCCCGGTCTTCCCGCCGATGGCGCTGTCTACCTGGGCGATAAGCGTCGTCGGTACCTGAACGAGCGGGAGGCCGCGCAGAAGCGTGGCCGCCGCGAAGCCCGCGAGGTCGCCGATCACGCCGCCGCCCAGCGCCAGAAGGGGCGTGCGGCGCTCGATGCCCCAAGCGAGGGCGCCGTCGTAGATCCGCTGCAGAGACGCGCTCGACTTGGTTTCCTCCCCGGCCTGAAGCGTAATGAGATGGGAATCGAAGCCACCGGATGCAAGACGCTCCAGGACGTCTCCGGCATACAACGCTCCGACGTTTTCGTCGGTGACCACCAGGCAGCGTCCCGCGCTCAGGCCGATGCTCCGGAGCCGGTCCGGAAGGTCGGAAAGTGAGGCAAAGATAATCGGATAGCTTCGTTCTGCGTCCAGCTCCACGCGAATTCTCGCAGGCCTTTCCGTCGTCGACATGGCCGTCGTCCTTTATTCAGGTACAATTTTTGATATGAATTCGAGATACTACCGGGTCCCGGACCGATGGGCCGGTCCCGTCCGCGTGCGGACACGCAGGCGGCTTACCTTCGAATCACATGCGTCAGGCAGGATCATGTTGCATAAGACCCTCATTACGCTCGGTGCGGTAACCATAGCCGGCCTTACCGTCTTCGGCGTCGGCCGCACGCTGGAGAGACTGCGCCGATCCCATCTCGACTTCGAGTTTCCGCTGGAGGAGCTCTTCGTGTGAGGGTCCATCACGATCCTCTCTACGCAACAGCACTGTCGCGGTAACGATACGATAGTTCCCGTGTGCGGGTACGTCTCGACCCGACGGGAAGGAGCCGGCGTGGTCGGCCGCGCCCGTCGATTCGGGACGGTAGGCCACGGCGGACGACGAAGCGGGGAGGGGTCCGCCCGGGTCCGGCCGCCTGATTTTTGTCGGTCCGTCGGAAAACCATTCGGGTGGCCGATCAGTTAGACCCAGTGAACACCGGAGAGGCACAGCGATTTGAAGTAGAACTCGGAGTCCGATCATGATGCACGTGCAGATCATTTCGACGCTGGCGGTCAGCCTTCTGCTGCTGGCGGCCTGTCAGTCGTCGTCGAGCCTCGTAGGTGACGGCGAGACCGACGGGGGCGAAACGGACACGAGTCGGGTATATACGAACGCCATCCACGTGCTCGTCGACGGGCGGGACGTAGGCACGATTCCACGAACGGTACGCGTACGGCGAAGCTTCGGAACGCGGATGGTCTCGCTGTGGCAGGCCGGCAAGGAGATTCGTAAATATGAAATTCCGATCTCGCCGACGTCCGAGGGTGATCAGACCCGGATGGGATTCTGGGGGACGCAGTCGTTGGATGGGGAGTCGTACGACGTTCAGAACCTTCCCCATGAAGGCGAGACCTATCAGGTCCCGTTCTCCTCGCAACCCATGAAGATCGAGGACCGCCAGTACGGCGTCACCCTGCTGATCCGCGAGTAAGTCACGGTACGCGGCATCGGCCCCCGTCCGCCGAAGCACGTCCGTCGTATCGACAGCACGCCACCGGGTCGCCTCTTCGGGGTCGGCGGGCAGCGCGGAGATCCCGCCGGGATCCGCTCTCGGCTCTAGCGACCGTACAAGCCTGCGTCCGATGTGTCTGATCGTTTTTTCTTTTCGAAGCCATCCCGGCTATCCGCTCATCTTCGCCGGAAACCGGGACGAGTTTCATCGTAGGCCGAGCGCGCCGGCACACTTCTGGGACGAGGATCCTGATCTGCTCGCAGGCCGTGATCTGCGCGCCGGCGGCACCTGGCTCGGCGTGTCGCGGTCCGGTCGGTTCGCTACCGTGACAAACTTCCGCGAGCCCGGCGAACATCGGTCCGATGCACGCTCGAGGGGAGAACTCGTCACCGGATTTCTTCGAAGCGACGTAGACGGCCTCTCATTCCTGATGGACGTGCACGAGCGCGCTCAGGCATACAATGGATTCAACCTCATCCTTGGCGAGGAACGCCATCTCTATTATCTTTCCAACCGGAATGGGGCACCGCGGACGCTCGATCCGGGAATCTACGGGCTGAGCAACGGTTGGCTGGAGACGCCCTGGCCGAAGGTGCGGCGGGCGAAGGCGCTTTTAAAGGAGCAGATCGACGCCGGCGACGTTGCGCCCGAGGCGTTGCTCGGGCTGCTTCGGGACGAATCGCGTCCGCCCGACGACGAGCTACCCCGGACCGGTCTGGACGTCGCCCTCGAACGGAAGGCCTCGTCGATCTTCATCGCCGACCCCACCTACGGTACCAGGGCATCGACCGTCGTATTGATGGATCGGGACAGCCGGGTTACGTTCGTCGAGCGTTCGTTCGGGCCGGATGGCCACGTCCTGGGCACCGAATCGTTTCGCTTCGCGATCGACTCCGACCAGCAAGAAACGCCATCCGACGCTTCACCTGATGCAGACTGAACCCCTGAGAATTACGAATCGCCGCGGCGAGCAGCTGGCGGCGCGGCTCGACAAGCCGGCCGACGAAGAGCCGATTGCGTATGCCCTGTTCGCGCACTGCTTCACGTGCACCAAGAACCTCAAGGCCGTAGCGCACATCAGCCGCGGGCTGACGTCGCAGGGCATCGGCGTCGTCCGATTCGATTTTACGGGGCTCGGGGAGAGTGAGGGGGAGTTCGCGGAGACGACCATTTCCTCAAACGTCGACGACGTGGCGGACGTGGCGGCGTTCGCAGCGGAGGAACTGCAGGGTCCCAGCATCCTCGTGGGGCACTCGCTCGGCGGCGCGGCCGTGCTCCTGGCAGCGTCGGAGGTTCCGTCGGCGAAGGCCGTCGTGACGATCGGCGCGCCCTATCGGCCCGATCACCTGGAGGGGCTTCTGGAAGAGTCGCTCGACGAGATCGAACGGACCGGTACGGCCACCGTGCGTCTCGCGGCGCGCCCGTTCACCATCAAGAAGGAGTTCGTCGAAGACCTGCGCAGCACGAAGACCAGAGAGGCGATCGCCGGCCTGGGCCGGGCACTTCTCATCTTTCATTCGCCGGTCGATCAGGTGGTCGGCATCGAAAACGCGGCCGACATCTTTCAGGCGGCAAAGCATCCCAAGAGTTTCGTCTCCCTTGACGATGCGGATCATCTCTTGTCGAGCGAGGCCGACGCCCACTACGTCGGCAGCGTGCTCGGAGCGTGGTCCCGAAAGTACGTCGAAACGGCGGTTCAGGAGGCGAAGTACTTTCGACCGGACGACAACCGGATCTTCGCGGTGACCGGCGAGTCGGGTTATCTGACGCAGATCATGGCCAACGGGCACGCCCTGATCTCCGACGAGCCGAAGGCCGTAGGAGGCACGGACGCCGGCCCGTCGCCCTACGACTACGTCGTGGCGGGGCTGGGTGCCTGCACGGGCATGACGCTCCGCATGTACGCGGACCGCAAGAAATGGCCGATGAAGGAGGTGACGGTTCGCCTTCGGCATCGGAAGATGCATGCGAGCGACTGCAGCGACTGCGACGAGTCGGTCGAGCAGATCGACCACATCGATCGCGAGATCCAGATCGACGGTCCGCTCGAGGAGGAGCAGAGAGCGCGCCTGATCGAGATCGCCAACCGTTGTCCCGTTCACCGCACCCTTGAAGGGAAGGTCGACGTCGACACCTGGGAATCCAAGCCGGCGTGACGGCGGGCGAGCCTGCCCGGGGATTCTCGACGGCTCCTGATTCCACAGCACGACACGAGGTGCCTCATGGACGATGAAACGGCCCGGGAAGATGCCGCCATGCTTGCCATCGTGGCGAAGGCGGACGGCGGTCCGGACGTTCTGGAGATCGACCGGGTACCCGTGCCGTCGCACGGCGACGACGAGATGCTGGTGCGCGTGCGCGCGACCGCGCTGAACCGTGCCGATCTACTGCAGCGTGAGGGGAAGTACCCGCCGCCGGAGGGCGCCAGTGAGATCCTCGGCCTCGAAATGGCCGGCGAAGTCGTGTCGGTGGGGGAGGCGTGCGCCGGCTGGGCCGAAGGCGACCGGGTATGCGGCCTTCTTGCGGGCGGCGGATATGCCCAGTACGCCGCCGTCCATCACGACCTCGCCATGCCGCTGCCGCGGTCGCTATCCTTCGAGGAAGGGGCCGCCATCCCGGAAGTGTTTCTGACCGCATTTCAGGCGCTCCACTGGTACGGCCGGGTAGCGAAGGGAACGAGCGTCCTGGTGCACGCCGGAGCCAGCGGTGTAGGCACGGCGGGGATCCAGCTCGCTCGAAGAGCCGGAGCGACCGTCTATGTGACGGCGTCCGCCGGCAAGCATGACGCCTGCCTCGAGCTCGGTGCGGAGGCAGCGATCGACTATCAAAGCGAAGACTTTGCCGTGAGAATCGACGAGCTGACGGCCGGGCGCGGCGTCGACATCATCGTCGACTTCGTGGGAGGCCCCTATTTCAAACGGAATGCCGCCTCCCTGGCTATCGACGGCCGCCTCATCCTGCTCGCCATGCTCGGAGGGTGGCGCGTCGAGGACGTCGACCTGCGAACCCTCTTCAGAAAACGGGCGAGCGTCTTCGCCTCCACGCTGCGAAACCGCGACCAGACCTACAAGATTCGACTCACGAAGGACTTTGTCCGCAGCGCGCTGCCGTTGTTCGAAGCCGGTATCCTGCGGCCGGTCATCGACCGCATTCTGCCGTGGTCGGCCGCGTCCGAGGCGCACCGCATCATGGGCGAAAATCGAAACGCGGGCAAGATCGTTCTCCAGGTAGACTGATGCTGCCGGTACGTCGTCTTCGGGGTGCCGATACGGTATCTTCGTTTCGATGGCGCAGCCCCCTTTTGCTGCGACCGCTAATACTGCGACCGAACCACGGTTCGGACGATTTGCTTTCACTTTCGATGCCGTCATGCGATCCATGCGTTCATTTTTCATCGTGCTGTTCTGCTTTCTCCTCGGCGCCTGCGGAGGTCCGAATTCACACCGCGTGCTCGTCTTTACCGGAACGGAAGGATTCCGGCACGGCTCGACGGAAGCCGGCGTCAGCGCCCTGCGCGACCTCGGCGACGAGATGGGCGTAGCGATCGAGGTGAGCGATTCGGCAGACGTGTTTCGCGAAGACCGTCTGCAGCGGTACCGAACCGTGGTGTTCTTGAACACGAGCGGCGACGTGCTGAACTATCATCAGCAGGCTGATTTCGAACGCTTCATCCAGGCGGGCGGCGGCTTCGTCGGTGTCCATGCGGCGGCCGATACCGAGCGCGACTGGGAATGGTACGGGCATCTGATCGGAGCGTATTTCGGCGAGCCCCTCTCCGAGTATCCGCGCGCTTCGGAAGCCGTGCTCACGGCGGCCGAGGAGAGGACGCCCGCTGAGGGCGTTCCCTCTCCGTGGAACGTATCCGACGAGTGGTATCGCTTCGAATCGGTCGCGCCGGATCTCGAGGTTGTTCTGCAGCTCGAGGACGAGCGACTTCCCGGCGGAAACCAGCCGGCCGCATGGCGGCATGCCTTCGATGGCGGCCGCGCGTTCTACACGGCCCTGGGCCACACGCCGGCGGTATTCGAGTCGCAGGCGTTTCGCCATCACCTTCGCGAGGGCCTCGCGTATGCGCTCGGCGACCCATCGGAGCTGTCCTACTCGGACGCATCGACCAGGCGGTTGCCCGACGAGACCCGGTTCGACCGGACGATCCTGGCCGACAGCCTGAACGAACCCACCGAACTGGAGCTTCTGGGTGAGGGAAAGGTTCTCTTCGTGGAGCGCCGAGGGGTCGTGAAGCTCTACGATCCGGCCGCGGACAGCGTGCGCGTCATCGCCGAGCTGGAC
>CAZXHQ010000088.1:0-10341 GCA_964640145.1 uncultured Rhodothermales bacterium
GGGATCACCGATAGTTTCGACGGCAACTCGGCCTCAGGGATCTGGACGTCCTCCGACGATGAACCGCTCAGCGACGTGCTGCTCGACGAGCTCCTCGCCGGAAACCTCTATCTCAACGTCCATACCGCCGCCTATCCGGGCGGTGAGATACGCGGACAGGTGCTTCCGTCCTCCGGAGCCGCATTGACCGCTACGCTGACGCCCGGCCAGACGACCGGCGACGTCGAAAGCGACGGCTCCGGGACCGCGTCGGTTCAGCTGACGGATGCCGGCGCCATCTATTTTGTAACCGTTGACGGGCTCACCGGCGACATCGCAAATGCCCACTTTCACGGCGGGGCCGCTGGCGTGGACGGCGGAGTAGTGCACGGCATCATGGACAACTTCGACGGCAATACGGCCTTCGGGGTATGGACGCCCTCCGACGATCAAGCCCTCACCGAAGAGCTACGGCAGGATTTGCTTGACGGCGAACTCTACCTGAACGTCCACACCGCAGCCTATCCGGGAGGTGAAATTCGGGGACAGGTGCTGCTCTCATCGGGCTGGGGCTTTCACGCGGCGCTCGACGCCGGGCAGTCGACCGGCGACGTGACCAGCGACGGCACCGGCACCGGGACGTTCACGCTCACCGACGCGGGCCTCCTCTTTCAACTTACGGTCGACGGGCTCACCGGACCGATCGCCAATGCGCACTTTCATCGGGCACCCGCGGGTCAGGACGGAGGCGTGGTGCACGGCATCATGGACGACTTCGACGGCAGCACGGCGTCGGGTCTCTGGACGCCCTCCGATGAGGAGCCGCTGACCGACGAGCTCGTCCGCGACCTGCTGGCAGGCAACCTCTACGTGAACATCCATACCGAGGCCTACCCGGCCGGTGAAATTCGGGGCCAGGTGCTGCCTCGCGCCGGAACCGAGCTGTCCGCTCGCTTCACCGCCGCGCAGCAGCCGGGCGACGTGGAGAGCGACGGATCGGGCACCGCCGCCCTCTCCCTTACCGATGACGGCCTCGAGTTCCGTGTGACGGTGAACGGATTGACGGGTCCAATCGCGAACGCTCACTTCCACCGCGCGGACATCGGCACCGACGGCGGCGTGGTCCGCGGCATCATGGAGGAATTCGAGGGCCCGACGGCCTCGGGAACGTGGACGTCCGCCGACGACGAGCCGCTTACCGACGAGCTCATCGAGGCGCTTCTGGACGGCGAACTCTATCTCAACGTTCACACGGCCGAGTATCCCGGGGGAGAAATCCGTGGCCAGGTGCTGCTCGCCGAGGGAGCCGGCATGCGCGCGGCCTTGACCAATGAACAGTCCGGCGACGTCGAGCAGGACGGCTCCGGCACGGCCTCGCTGACGCTCACCGACTACGGCCTGGTGTATGACGTCACGGTAACCGGCCTTTCCGGACCCATCGCCAACGCCCATTTCCACCAGGCGTCGCTCGGCGAGAGCGGCGGCGTCGTCCATGGCATCGCCGATAACTTCGTCGGCAACACCGCCTCGGGCATCTGGACGCCCTCCGACGCCGAGCCGCTAACCGACGAGCTCGTCACCGCCCTGGCGAACGGCGAGCTTTACATCAACATCCACACCAGCGCCAATCCCGGCGGCGAGATCCGCGGACAGGTCGTATCGAGCAGCGGCATCGGCGCGGCCGTTCAGCTCGACCCCGAGCAGCCGAACGCGGACATCGAGAGTGACGGCTCGGGCACGGCGTCGCTGACGCTGACGCAGGCCGGCCTCGTCTACCGATTGACGGCTACCGGCCTGACCGGTCCGATCGCTAATGCGCACTTCCACAACGCTCCGCTGGGGGAAGACGGCGGCGTGGTCCGCGGCATTGCCGACGATTTCGAGGATGGCACGGCCTCCGGCTTCTGGCGACCGTCCGACGACGAGGCGCTGACGAGCGAGCTCATGCAGGAGCTGCTCGCCGGCGACATCTACATCAACCTTCATACGGCAGCTTATCCGGCCGGCGAAATCCGCGGCCAAGTACGCCCGGGGAATGTCGTCTCGACCGCGGTCGAACCCGTGTCGGATGAGCTGCCGAACGCTTTCCGTCTGGAGCAGAATTATCCCAATCCCTTCAATCCCGCCACGACGATCGCATTCGCGCTGACGGTGCCCAGGCACGCCACGCTGGATGTTTTCGACGTCGTAGGACGGCGCGTGGCGCGGCTGGTCGACGACATGCTCCCTGCGGGTCGATACCAGGTGCACTTCGACGGCCGCGGACTTCCCAGCGGCATATACGTCTACCGCCTCTCCGCCGGAGACCGGCAGGAAACGCGCGCCATGATGCTCGTCAAGTGAATCGGGAACGGCCGCCGCGCCCTTGCGGCGGCCGCTTCTTTTGCCTTCGAGCGCCGGACGACCACCTACCCGGCGTAGGCCCGCGCCAGCTCGTCGTAGAGCGCCGCGCAGATCAGGAGGCTGAGCGCACCCGTGAAGACGACGCCGACGATGAAGGCGGCGAGTCCGAGCAGGTTGAGGCCGAGCAGCGACAGCAGCACCAGAAAGACGCGGCCTCGTCGTCCCTCCGTCATCGCCCACGCTTTCTGCAGCGTCTCGATCACGCCCAGATCGTCGTCCAGCACGAGAAACATCGCCGGCATCAGAGCGACGGCGACGTAGATGCCCGGCACGACCAGAAGCACGAGCCCCACGATGACCGCGACCGTGTAGAGGACGAACACGCTGAAGGCCCGGCCGAATTCCTTAAAGCCGTGGAAGATCTCGCCGAGATCCGGTTCGCGGCCGCGCACGAGCCGAAGCGCGAACATGTAGACGCCCGCCGTCATCGGCCCGGCGATCATGAACATGACGATCTCGCCCAGATCGAAGAACCAGGTACCCGACCCCCAGAGCCTCGGCGAGCCGGCCAGCAAGCTGTAGATGATGAAGACGGCTACGGTGATGCCTACGTGCTCCTTGAAGACGGCCCAGCTTCTCGAGAACAGAGAGCCCACGTCGAGGTCGGGCTCGTGAACGGTTTCAGTCATGTCGATCCTCCTGTAGAACGGTCCTGAATCGGTTGAACGTGCTTTCCCGGCCGGTCCGCTGCACGGCCGAACGGCGGCACCGGGACCCGAGTTCTATACTACGGTCACCCGCCTGACATAGATGCGAGTGCATGGCGCGCTACGTGCGGTACGGAGCCGGCCCGCCGAGCCGAGCGATCCAGTCCGCCACGCAGCCCGCCACCTCCTCCCATCCGGGTCCGCCCAGCACCCAGTGCGCCAGGTCGCTGAACTCCTCATAGTCGGCCCCGTACTTCGCTGCCACCCTTGCGGCGATGGGCAGCGGCGTGATGCGGTCGTGCTTCGCACCGACGACGAGCATCCGGCACGCGACCTTCTCCGCGTCCACGTCGGTAGCCCTGTCCGGGTCGAAGTGCGGGACGACGCCGCGGTACGTCCGCATGCCGATCTCGGAGATTGCCCGACCCGACTCGTAGCCCGTCTGGTCGTAGAGGCGACGGCTCTCCCCCTCCGAGAGCCTGTTGAATATGGCATATCGGGCTGCCCGATAGCTCGTGCGCACGGGCTTGTGCGCGAGAATTCCGGGCATAGCTTCGAGAAAGGCCAGGAGCACGCTGGGGCGGCGAACGGCCAGGATACCCATCGGCGGAGCGGGCGTCAGGCAGACCGCGGCGGCCGCTCGTCCGCGCCCCGCCAACATCTGCGCCAGCAGTCCGCCCATGGAATGGCCGACGACGACCGGCGGGACGTCGAGGGCGCGGATCTCTTTCTCGAGATCGGCGACATAATCGAGCAAGCTCGTCCGTCCGAGTTCGGGCGGGGGAGGGTCCGCCTCCGGTTCGTGGTGGCGGAGCGTCGGCACGACGCACCGGTAGCCGCGCGCTTCGAAGAAGGGCCGGTAGACGTCCCAACACCAGGCGCCTCCCCACATGCCGTGGATCAGCAAGAGGGTGCGCTTAGAGGTCATGCTCCCGCTTCGTAGCCGAACACATAACGTCGAAGGAGGTAGGTAAGAGTATGCATCGTCATTCCCATCTCGGTGCGGTCGAGCCCGAGATAGAACGAGCTCGGATCCTCGACGTCGACGACCTGGTCGCCGGACGGCCGCCGAGATGACGGATGGCGAGGCGCGTAGCGCGCGCGGCCGGCATCGGTGCCGTCGCCGGCGCATCAAGATACCGAAAAATTCCAGGATCCTCTGAACATCCCCGACGCCATGCCTCTGGATCGCGAAAGGTTGGAGATACCCATTTCGGGAATGGACTGTGCGGGCTGCGCGCGGACCGTCGGCCAGGCGATCCGTGACGTTCCGGGCGTGCATTCCGCCGACGTGCTGCTGACCGCCGAAAAGGCTATCGTAGAGCTCGGCGGCGAGGCGGACGAGGAATCGGTTCGCCGGGCCATCGTCCAGGCGGGGTACGGGGTGCCGGCTCAGGCGCCCGCATCGTCCGAACCCCCAGCCGACGGGCACGCCGAAAGCCTCTCGACGAAGATCCTGCGCCTCTTCGGAGTGATCTTCGCGGCCGTCCTCCTCGTCGTCGTCGCCGGCGAGGTCCTCGGCCTGTTCGACTGGCTCACCGACTACGTTCCGTGGTACGCCGGTGCGCTGGCGGTCCTCGCCCTGGGGTATCCCGTCTTCAAGCAGGTCGTTCGTGCCGCGCTCAAAGGACGCGTGATCGCGCACACGTTGATGGCCGTCGGCGCCGCGGCCGCCCTCGCCGCCGGACAGTGGGTGACGGCGCTCATCGTGGTCTTTTTCATGCGTATGGGCGACTATGCCGAGCGCTTTACTACGGAGCAGACCCGGGAGTCGGTCCGCTCGCTTACCCGCATGGCGCCGCAGACGGCGCGGGTGATTCGGGAGGATGGCGAGCGTACGGTGGCCGTCAACGACGTAGCGCCTGACGAGGTCGTCGTAGTGTACCCGGGCGAACGCATCCCCGTGGACGGGGTGGTACTTGAAGGCCGCGCGACGGTCGATCAGGCCGCGATCACGGGCGAAAGCATGCCGGTCGAAGCCGCCCCGGGCCGAAAGGTCTACGCCGCGACCATCGCGCAGCTGGGCGCGCTGCGGATCCGTACCACGGCCGCAGGGCACGACTCCACGTTCGGACGCGTCATCGAGATGGTCCAGGATGCCGAGCGGCACAAGGGGTCCGTTCAGCGCTACGCCGACCGCTTCTCGACCTACTACCTTCCCGTCGTCGCAGCGATTGCCGGCGCCACGTACCTCTTAGGCGGCGGTCTGATGGCGGCCGTCGCGGTCCTCGTCGTCGCCTGTTCGTGCGCCTTTGCGCTGGCCGCACCGGCGGCCATCCTCGCCTCGGTCGGGGCGGCCGCGAAGCACGGCCTCCTCATCAAGGGCGGGCGATACGTCGAGGCTCTGGCGAAGGCCGACGTGGTGCTGGTCGACAAGACGGGCACCCTGACGCTTGGCCGGCCGGAGATCGGAGACGTGACGACGCTGAACGGATACTCCGAAGAGGATCTGATCCGCCTCGGAGCATCGGCCGAAAAGTACTCCGAACATCCGCTCGGCGAAGCCGTCCGCCGGCTTGCCGCCGACCGGGGCGTCGAGCTGGGCGATCCGGTGGACTTCGAGGCGGTCCCGGGCGCGGGCGTGCGCGCACGCGTTGACGGGAAGCTGATCTGCGTGGGATCGGAACGAATCGCCGGGGCCGCTGCCGCGCAGGCGACCCCCGGCGCGCATGGAACCCGGCTGTACGTCGACGTCGACGGCATGGCCGCCGGGATCTTCTCCGCTACGGACGCCGAACGTGCAGAGGTGCCGCGGGCCCTCGATGCGCTCCGGGACATGGGCATCGCCCACATCGAGCTCTTGACGGGCGACCGGGACGACGTCGCGTCGGACCTGGCCGCCCGGCTCGGCATCGCATACCGGGCCGAGCTGCTCCCGCAGGACAAGATCGACATCGTGCGTTCCTTCCAGCACGACGGCCATACGGTCGTCATGATCGGTGACGGGGTCAACGACGCGCCCGCGCTGGCCCAGTCGGACGTCGGCATCGCCATGTCGGCCGGAACGGACGTGGCGACCGACTCGGCACACGTCGCGCTCATGCGCGACGACTGGGCGCTCGTGCCCGCGCTGTTTCGGATCGCCCGGAGGACGATGGGAGTCGTCCGGCTGAATATCGGCTTCACGGCCGCATACAACGTCGTCGGACTCACGCTCGCCGCGCTGGGCTATCTCCCGCCGATCTACGCCGCAGCGGCGCAATCCCTGCCCGATATCGGCATCATGGCCAACTCCGCTCGCCTGATCCGACAGGAATAACGACGGTGCCGGGCGGCCGGCTCGACCCGAGGCGGCATCATGCGGATACGACGAGGGCACCCTCCAGCATGTCCATCCCGCAGACGAACGTGTATTCCCCCTCTTCTTCGGGCAGGATCTCGATGACCTTCCGTTCGCCGAGCGGCAGCTCGGTCTTGTCGACGCCGAAGTCCGGGATGGAGACGTGCTCACTGCAGGAGGCCTCCGCCGTGCGCGTGAAGACGAGCCGGGCGGGTACGCCCGGCGTCAGCGCGAAGCGGTCGGGCGCGTAGCCCGACGTGCCGACCTCGATCTCGATGACCTGCACGCCTTCCGTCATTTCCGCCTCCGCAGGCGGCGCCGAGCCGGCGTCTCGTCGCTGCGGGGTATCCGTGCAGGCTGTCGTGAACAGAAGGGCCGTAAGAAGGATCAGGACTCGTTTCATCGTGTGCTCCATGGTTTATGCGTACTGGCTGACGGGTTCCGGTTCCGTGTCGGGTGTCGAAGCGTCGGGCCCCTCGACGAACAGGCTGCGCAGGCGCCGTCGCTGGACGAGCGCGTAGGCCGCCGGGATCACGATCAGGGTGAGAACGGTGGAGCTGACGAGGCCGCCGACCATCGGCGTCGCGATGCGGCGCATCACCTCGCTGCCGGTTCCGGTGCCCAGCATGATGGGCATGAGTCCGATCAGCGTCGTGAACACCGTCATGAGCTTCGGCCGGACGCGGTCGACGGCGCCTTCCTCCAGCGCTGCGTTCAGCATGGCCGGCGAGGTCAGCCGCCCTTCCCGGCGAAAGCGCTCGACGGCTTCGTCGAGGTAGACCTGCATCACGACGCCGGTCTCCGCTGCGAGTCCGGCCACGGCGATGAACCCTACGCCGACCGCGATGCTCATGTTGAACTCCAGCAGGGCCATCAGCCATACGGCTCCAACGACGGCGAAGGGCAGCGTCGCCATCAAGAGCGACGATTCCCACGCGTTCTTGAAGTGCAGGAAGAGGAGTAGGAAGATGATGGCCAGGGTGATGGGCACGAGCACCTGCAGCCGCTTGTTGGCCCGCTCCATATATTCGTATTGACCGCTCCAGACGATCGAATAGCCTGCCGGAAGGTCGACCTGTTCGGCCACGACGCGCCGCGCCTCCTGAACGTAGGAGCCGATGTCGACGCCCTGTCGAAGGTCGACGTACACCCACGCATTCGGACGCGCATTCTCGCTCTTGATCATGGGCGGACCGCCTGCGAGCCGGAGCTGAGCGAGCTGCCCGAGGGGAACCTGCGCGCCGGAGGTCGTCGGAACGAGCACCTGCCGCAGCGCGGGCACGTTGTCTCGCAGCGCCTGCGGATAGCGCACGTTCACCGGATAGCGCTCGAGACCTTCCACCGTGGTGGTCACGTTCATCCCGCCGACGGCGCTGGCAATGACGTCCTGAACGTCTCCCGTCGTCAATCCGTACCGAGCGGCTTCGCTGCGGTCGATCTCGACATCGAGAAAGGAGCCGCCCATGACGCGTTCGGCGTAGACGGACAGCGTGCCGTCCAGCGGCTTCAGGGCCTGCTCGACCTGCTCGCCGATCCCCTCCAGGGTCCGTAAATCGGCACCGGCGACCTTAACGCCCACCGGCGTCTTGATGCCGGTCGCCAGCATGTCGATCCGAGTCTTGATCGGCATGGTCCAGGCATTGGTCAGCCCCGGAATCTGGATCGCCGCATCCATCTCCGCGACCAGTTTGTCCCAGGTCACCCCCTCCCGCCACTGATCCCGGGGCTTGAGGATGATCGTCGTCTCGATCATGGTCATCGGCGCCGGATCGGTCGCCGTCTCGGCCCTCCCAATCTTCCCGAACACGGACTCGACTTCCGGGAAAGACTTGATGATCCGGTCGGTCTGCTGCAGGAGCTCTTTGGCTTTCTGGGACGAGACCCCGGGGAGGGTCGTCGGCATGTAGAGCAGGTCGCCCTCGTTCAGCGCCGGCATGAATTCCGAGCCGATCTGCGGGAATGGGACGAACGTGTCGCCGAACACCATGCGCTGCACGGGCAGAAGCGTCACGAACAGCGTGAGCGCCGCCAGGGCGACGACCGCTGACGGCCGCTCCAGCGTCCACCGGATGACCGGCCGGTAGGTTCGAATGAAAAACCGGGCGATGGGATTCTCATCCTCCCGTCGGATCCGTCCCTTTATGAATACGACCATCAGGGCCGGAATCAGGGTCACGGCCAGGAGGGCGGCCGCCGCCATGGCGAACGTCTTGGTGAACGCCAGGGGCGTAAACATGCGACCCTCGACGTGCTGGAGCGTGAAGACCGGCAGGAACGATACGGTCACGATGAGCAGCGAGAAGAACAGGCTCGGCCCGACCTCCTTCGCAGCGTCGACGACGGCCCGCATCCGTTCCTCCGGGGGAATCTCCTCCTCGATCGAGGCGTCGCGCGCGCGGAGACGCTCCAGATGCTTGTGAGCGTTCTCGACCATCACCAGCGAAGCATCCACCATCACCCCGATGGCGATCGCGATGCCGCCGAGGCTCATGATGTTCGCATTGATGCCCAGCAGGTACATCACCCCCAGCGAGATGAGGATGCCCACCGGCACGGTGATCAGCGCGACGAAGGCACTCCTCGCATGAAGCAGAAACAGGATGACGATCAGCGTAACCACGAGCAGCTCCTCCATGATCTGCGTCGTGAGCGTGGAGACGGCGCGCTCGATGAGGCCGGATCGGTCATATTCGGTCACCACGTGCACGCCTTCCGGAAGACTCGCCGTCAGCTCGGACAGCCGGGTCTTCACGTCCTCGATGACCTTCTGCGCGTTTTCCCCATACCGCATGACGATGATCCCGCCGACGACCTCCCCTTCGCCGTTCTTCTCGGCGATGCCGCGGCGGAGCTCCGGGCCGCGCTGCACGCGGGCCACGTCGCTGATCGTCACGCTCGTCCCGGAGGCCGTCTTGAGAGGGATCGAGCGGATGTCGTCGACCCCGCGCAGATAGCCCTTTCCGCGCACGACGTATTCGCGTTCGCCCATCTCCACGACCCGGCCGCCCACGTCCCGGTTCGAACGCTGCAGCTGCATCTTGACGTGGCTCAAGGGAATGCCGTAGGCGGAGAGCCGCTGCGGATCGACGACCACCTGGTACTGTTTCACGAACCCGCCGACGGTGGCGACCTCGCTGACGCCGTCGACGGCCTGCAGCTCGTACTTTAGGAAGAAATCCTGCACGGCGCGGAGGTCGCCCAGGTCGTGCCGTCCGGTCGTGTCGGTCAGACTGTACTGATAGACCCAGCCCACGCCGGTCGCATCCGGACCGAGCGCCGGCTTGACGCCGTCCGGCAAGCGGTCGCTCACGTAGTTGAGGTATTCGAGCACGCGGCTCCGTGCCCAGTACATGTCCGTGCCGTCGTCGAAAATGACGTAGACGAACGAGGAGCCGAACATGGAATAGCCCCGGACGGTCTTGGCGTGGGGTACGGACAGCATCGCGGTGGTGAGCGGGTAGGTCACCTGCTCCTCTACGATCTGCGGCCCCTGACCCGCATACTCCGTCCTGACGATCACCTGGACGTCGGAGAGGTCCGGAAGGGCGTCCACCGGGGTGTGTACGGTGGCCCAGATGCCCCCGACGGTGATCAGGAGCGTCGTCAGCACGACCAGGAGGCGGTTGTGCGCGCTCCATTCAATGATCCGCTTCAGCATCATTCCCCTCCGCCGGTCGTCGCCGCGCTGCCGTCGCCAGAAGTCATCGAGGCATGATCGTGTCCGGCCATCGCGCCGACGGCGCTGCGCAGGCGGGCTTCCGAGTCGATCAAGAACTGGGCGCTCGTGACGACCGTCTCGTCGCCCTGAAGCCCGCTCAGAATCTGCGTCCGCCCGCTCGACTCGATTCCGGCCACCACGTCGGCCGGCATGAAGCGTCCGTCGCCGAGGGCCAGGATGACGACCTCGCGGTCGCCCGTGCGCACGACGGCCTCCTCGGGAACCACTGGAGTCGCCTCGGTGGGTCCGCCCTCCAGGCGGACGGTTGCGTACATGCCGGGCTTGAAGGGCCCGTCATACCCGCCCAGCAGTGT
>CAZXHQ010000089.1:0-10303 GCA_964640145.1 uncultured Rhodothermales bacterium
ACAAGTGGCTGACGGCCTGGGGGCCGGAGGAGCTGCGCCGCATCGTGCTGGATGCGGATAGGCGCCGTTATCCCGAACTGATGAATGCGCTTCAATGACGTACCGACCGTCGCGTCTCGGTCCACAGATCTCGCCGCCGATGAATGGCCGGGCCTATCGGCGCTGAGCGACGGGGTGGAACCGTCGAGTTCGCTGCGGCTGCCTTGAGGCACGCGCCAACGTACGAGGGGCTCGGCGGCCGAGCGCGTTCCCCGCGGGCCGTCGCCCGCGTGCGAGACGGCGCTCATCCGTCCCGGTCGGCGGTTCTTAAGCCTGATCACGGAGGGTCGATACTACGTGGTGGTAACCATGATCGGTGCGCCCGACCATCCTTTCTCAGCTGATTCAACGGGTAACTACTAGGAAAAGCGGCATGAGAATACTCATCGTCGAGGACGTGAATCTGTCCGGCCGAATCCTTCAGTACAGATTGAAGCAACTCGGTTTTGCGGATTCCACCGTCGTAAGCAGTGCGGAAGAGGCCCTGGAGATACTCGGCAAGGAGGCGTTCGATGTGATTTTCGCCGACTGCGAGCTCCCGCAAATGAATGGTCCCGAACTCATCCGACAGGTGCGATCGGACCGCGGAGACGAGGTGATCATCCTGGTAGTTTCGGGAAACGCGGAGCCGCACCATGTTCTGGAGGCCATGGAGGCTGGAGCCGATTACTACATCGTGAAGCCGGCCACGAGCGAGGTGCTGCGAGAAAAGGTCGGGATGATACTGGGCTACCGCACCGACGTCTTACCGGGATGACCATTCGGCCCGGCCGACGACACCGGATGCCGGCTACCATTAATTGCTCTGCTTCTCGCCGCACTGCTTTCGATCCCCGATACCTATCTTCCGATCACCGATACCTATGTCGTCTCAACCTGATTGGACTCTGCTCAGCGACATCTCCGCACCCCGTCCGACCGACGTATCCGGTGATGCTTTGCCGGGACCGGTGACGGCCTCGGTGGGGGGTGAAGAGGGTGGCGCCGGGCCGGATCCTCAAATCGACCGGGAGGACGGACCGAAAACGTCCGCCGTACGCCCGGCAGGCACCGACGAGCCTGAGGAGCAGTCGCTGGTCTCCGGCCTGCAGGACCGCGTCACGACGATGCTGCTGTTCGATCAAGTGGTAAGCTCCGAGCAGGTCGAGGCGGCGCTGCAGCAACGGCGAGATCGATCCGGAGAAGACCGGGACCGGCCTTTATGGCGAAGCTTCTTGCAGCAAGCCGGGGTCGACCGAGATCGCGTCTTCATGACTGCGGCCTGGGTCTACTCCTTTAGTGAGCGGCCGATCGACCTTCCCTCCGCGCTCGAATTCTTGAAAGAGATTCGGCAGCACTTCTCCGATCGCCAGTGGCAGGAAATCCACCGTCTGGGTGTCGTTCCGGTAGACCGCGAGCGGGACGCCAGAACGGGTGCCGAAAACATCATCTTCGTGAGCTTCGACCCGACCAATGCGGAATTAACGCGGTTCCTGCGAGGACTGAATCTGCGTTATGCGATACAGTACGCGCCCGAAGCCGCCATCCGCCAGCTGCTGAACCGCGGATTCTCAAAAAAGACGGAGTATCTGGACAGGGTCAGAAAGGGTTCCGTCAGCTTCGGAGACCACGATCTGAGCGAGCGCGACGAAGGCTTGGACAACGATGCATTGGATGCTGAGATCAACCAGTCGGCGCTGCTTGCCCTTTTCGATGCCATGCTCGTGGAAGCCGTACGCGACGGTGCCTCCGACATTCATGTCGTTCCCGGCGCCGATGGTGAAACCGAAATCCACTTTCGCATCCACGGAGAACTGCAGAACTGGCACGTAGACAAACGATGTCCCCCTTCTCACTTTGTGGCGGTCATCAAGGACCAGACGAACGGCATCGACCGCTTCGAGCGTGATGCGGCGCAGGACGGATATATACAGCGCAGGCTCGACGGGGGGCTCGTTCGGTTTCGCGTATCCGTGCTCCCGATCGCAAATGCGAATCTGGCGGCGCGTCCGGAGAGCATCGTTCTTCGCGTGCTCGACGACAGAAAGGTCTCGACCGATCTGCGCGAGCTGAACCTATCCGACCTTGCCCACGAACGGCTCGAGCGGGCGCTCAGGCAGCCTCACGGGATGGTGATCGCGACCGGGCCGACCGGCACGGGCAAGAGTACGACGCTGCGCGCCGCACTGCATCACATCGTGTCGTCGAAGCTGAACATCCTCACCATCGAGGATCCGGTCGAGTATATGATTCCCGACGTGCGTCAGATCAGGGTCAATCACAAGCTTCCGGTGGAGGCGGCCCTCCGCTACATTCTTCGCCACGACCCTGACGTGGTCATGGTCGGAGAGATGAGGGATCGTACGACGGCGGAACTGGCCGTCAAGCTGGCCAATACGGGGCATCTGACGCTCTCGACGCTCCACACGAACGATGCGGCCAGTGCAATCGGGCGGCTCTACAAGATGGGTATCGAACCGTACCTGCTCGGGTATGCCGTCAACCTGGTGGTGGCTCAGCGGCTCGTCCGCACGCTCTGCCCTACCTGCAAGCAGCGGCACACCGGCCTGTCGCCCGACCTCCTCCACCGGCTAAATCTGCAGGAATCTGATGCCCGCGAGGTGTACCGCGAAGGCGCCGATCCTCACTGCGAACCGTGCGGGGGCACGTCCTACGTCGGACGGCAGGCCATTGCGGAAGCACTGGAGCTGTCCGATCCGATTCGGGCCATGATCGTCCGGGCGGGAGAACTGATCGATGAAGACGCCGTTCGCAAGCAGGCACGTCAGGAAGGCATGCTGATGTTGAGCGACGCCGCCCGCAAGCTCGTTCTTGGCGGACAAATATCCGTCATGGAGATGGTACGTGTAACAGGTGGATAGCGAAGGCCGCCTTTGCACGTTGCGGGCTCGACAATGCCGCTGGAGGCCGTCGCGAACACGAAGTTCAAGCCCGGCCGGCAGCGCGGCAAGCGCGCGTGACGATGAGCCTCAGCATGCGGTTGAGCCGTCGACAATCGCGGGGCGATCGTGCTTTTTAGCGTGGGGCTGCCGTCGCGGAACGGCACTACGGACGCATCCATCCGTACCATTGTGCCGGCTGTGCGCCGCGTAGAGCAGGGCGCCGACCTGTTTTTTTGCCGTTCACCCCGTTTGGAGAATATGAGTGAAACGATCGTGCTCGTCACAGGCGCTACCGACGGCCTCGGAAAGCGCGTCGCCCGCGACCTCGCCGACCTTGGAGCCGAGGTGCTCCTCCACGGCCGCAATTCGGAAAAAGGCGAGGCGGTCCTCGAGGAGCTTCGAGAGGCGACCGCAAACGAGAAGCTTACCTATTACAACGCCGACTTCGCCTCGCTCGACGACGTGCGGGAGATGGCCGACCGGATCATACACGACCGCGACCGCCTCGACCTCCTGATCAACAATGCCGGCCTCGGATTCGGTGAGCCGGGCAGCGGCCGCCTCGAGAGCCGCGACGGCTACGAGCTTCGCTTCCAGGTCAATTATCTGGCCGGATTTCTGCTGACGATCCGCCTCCTGCCGCTGCTGAAGCGCGCCCCCTCCGCGCGCATCGTTCACGTCGCCTCCGGCGCCCAGCGGCCCATCGACTTCGACGACGTGATGCTGGAGGAGGGCTACTCGGGCAGGCGCGCCTACGGCCAGAGCAAACTCGCACAGATCATGTTCACCATCGAGCTGGCGAAGCGATTCGGGCCGTCCGGTCCGGCGGCGTACGCGCTGCATCCCGCCACGTACATGGACACGAACATGGTGCGAGAGGCGGCGATCACGCCGGCGAACTCGGTCCAGACAGGTGCGGATGCCGTAGAGTACGTCGCCACCGCGCCGGACGTCGAAGCCACGAGCGGCACGTACTTCAACGGAAAGAGGCCGTCTCGCGCCCACGAGCAGGCCTACGACGCCGGAGCACGGCGACAGCTCTGGGATCTGAGCGAGCGCCTTACCGGCATCGCGGCGGACCTTTAGTACTCCGTTGGCGGCACGCCGGCCGGACCTTGATGCCGGCGATCACCCGCACGGGCCTGCCGGCGCAGCGTAATCGTAATGTTCTGGTAGTGGGTGGGGAATCGGCCAAACCCGCCGCCCGTTCGAGCGTCTCTTCGTGGTAGGCGTTTCCCAATAGGCTTCCACGCATTACGGAGAACGGATTCCTGCGCGATGTCACAGAAGAACGGACGCAGCTCGAAGACCATCCTGATCATCGACGATGAGGAGGATCTACGCCGGAGCGTGGCCGCCGCCCTGGAGGCGGAGGGATACGTCGTCGTGACGGCTTCCGACGGCCGGGCAGGCATCGACGACGCCGTCGCACATTCCCCCGACCTGATCCTCGTCGACTACCGCATGCCGGAGCTGGACGGAGTGCAGTTCCTTCAGAGTCTCCGGTCGCACGACGAGGTGAAAGACACCCCCGTGATGATCGTGACGGTCGATCCGCAGCTCGAGCTCCGCAAGTCGGCGACCGGCCTGGGCATACAGGGTTTTCTTACGAAGCCGTTCTCGATGGGAGAGCTCGTGCAGAGCGTGCGGAATCTTCTCCAGACGAACTGAAGGGTCGCGCGGCCGGCCCTTTTCATGCCCGGGCTGTTTCGTATACTGTGGGGCGTCCGCTCACCATCCCACAGCCGCCTTATGAAATCTGCCGTCTCCTTTTTCGCCCTTCTCCTTCTCTCGGTCTCGCCGGCGTCGGCGCAAGATGCCGAGCCGCTCCAGCTGGCGATCGCTCGTCTAACGCACGGCCACGTCAACTGGATCTTTAACCGGCCGGAGAAGACGGACGTCGACCTCGTCGGCATCTATGAGCCGAATTCCGAGCTGCGGGATCGCTACATGGATCGCCACGGACTCGACGCCGACCTTTTCTTCACGGATCTCGGCGAGATGCTCGACGCCGTGCGGCCCGAGGCCGTCGCCGCGTTCGGGTCCATCCGAGAACACCTCGAGGTCGTCGAAGCCGCCGCACCGAGAGGTATCGACGTGATGGTCGAAAAGCCGCTCGCCTTCAGCGTGGAGCATGCCGAACGGATGCGCGATCTTGCGACGCAGCACGACATCCATCTGATCACCAACTATGAGACGACGTGGTATGCGAGCGTGCATGCGGCGAAGGACGTCGTCGAGACGGGCGCGCTGGGAGACATCTGGAAGGTGGTCGTGCGCGACGGCCATCGGGGTCCGAAGGAGATCGGCGTCGGCGAGGAGTTCCTCGAGTGGCTGACGGATCCGGAGCAAAATGGTGGCGGCGCGCTGATCGACTTCGGCTGCTACGGTGCGAACCTCATCACGTGGCTGATGGACGGACGGGCGCCGCTGACGGTAACGGCCGTGTCGCAGACCATGAAGCCCGACGTGTATCCCCACGTCGACGACGAGACGACGATCATCGTCACCTATCCCGAGGCCCAGGGCATCATCCAGGGGTCGTGGAACTGGCCGTTCAGCCGGAAGGACATGCACGTCTACGGCCGGACGGGGTACGTCTTCGCACCCGACGGCGAGGAGCTCCGGATCCGGCGCGCGGGCGAGGACCAGGAGGAGGTGCGCATGTTCGGCGACCGCCCGCCCCCCCACGACGATCCGTTCAGCTATCTCGCCGCCGTCGTACGCGGAACGGAGGTCGTCACCGAGACGAGCCTGTGGTCCCTCGAGAACAACCTCACCGTCGTGCGCATCCTCGATGCGGCACGCGAGTCGGCGCGGACGGGCCGGACGATCGCGCTCGATTGAGCGCCACCGTTGCATTTCCGGCTCCGGTGTGGGAATATGCCCACCACGTCCGCCGCGTCACCATCGGAAGCAGACCATGAAAGCGGTCTCCGTACTCGTCATCTTCGCTGCCTGCCTGACCACGGCCTGCGCGCAGTCGCCGGCCTACGATCAGCCGCACCGGCCGCAGTTCCATTTTTCGCCCGCCGAGAACTGGATGAACGATCCCAACGGACTCGTTCACCACGAGGGGGAGTATCACCTCTTTTATCAGTACAATCCCTACGGCGCGCAGTGGGGCCATATGAGCTGGGGGCATGCCGTCAGCCCCGATCTCGTCCACTGGGAGGAGCTGCCGGTCGCGCTCGAGGAGGAAGCCGGCGTGATGATCTTCTCCGGCAGCGCCGTCGTCGATCACGACAATGCCAGCGGCTTCGGCACGGACGATCGACCGCCGATGGTGGCCATCTACACGGGCCACCGCGAGGGTCGCCAGGACCAGCGCATCGCCTACAGCAACGACCGCGGGCGTACCTGGCACAGGTACGACGATAATCCCGTGCTCGATCTCGGCAGGGCCGACTTTCGCGATCCGAAGGTGTTCCGGTACGACGAAGACGATCGCTGGATCATGTCCGTCGCGCTCCCGACCGAGCACAAGGTCCAGTTCTATGCGTCGGCCGACCTCAAGGACTGGACGTTTCTGAGCGAGTTCGGTCCGGCCGGCTCCATCGACGGCATCTGGGAGTGCCCGGACCTGTTTCCGCTGTCGGTGGACGGTTCCGGAGAGCGCAGGTGGGTGCTGGAGGTGGATCTCGGCGACGACGGAGGGCCTCGGGGCTCGAGCGCACAGTACTTCGTGGGACAGTTCGACGGCACGACGTTTACGGCGGAGGACCCCGATTCGGTCAGATGGGTCGACCACGGCGCCGATTACTACGCCGCCGTCTCGTGGAACGACGTGCCGGATGGACGGCGGATCTGGCTGGGGTGGATGAGCAACTGGCGCTACGCCGGCGACCTCCCCACGAGTCCCTGGAGGGGTAGTCAGAGCCTCCCGCGGACCGTCGAGCTGGAGCGCCGGGGCGGCGACATCCACCTGGTTCAGAAACCCGTGATCGAGCTCGCGACGCTGCGGGGGCCGAGCATCAGCGTGGAAGGCGTCGCGCTGGCGGACGAGGAAGCGGAGCTGGAGGACGTATCCGGCACGCTGCTGGAGATCGTCGCCGAGATCGACGTCGGGACGGCGGAGGAAGCGGGTCTCAAGGTGCGGGTGGGCGATGGAGAAGAAACGGTGATCGGCATCGACCGGCGGGCCTCGACGGTCTTTGTGGATCGCCGTCGATCGGGGGCCGCCGAGGTTCACCCGGACTTTCCGGCGCGGCATGAAGGCCCCGTGCACCTTGCAAACGGCCGAATTCGTCTTCATCTTTTCGTGGATCGCTCGTCGGTCGAAGTATTTGCGGGCGAGACGGTCATCACGGACCGCATCTTCCCGTCGCTCGAGAGCGACGCAGTATACGTCTACGCGAAGGGCGGGAGCGCGCGCGTGCTGCAGCTGGAGGCGTGGCCGCTCGAAAGCATCTGGAAGCATCCCTGAGACGCAGCTATGGCCTCTCGACGAACCGTCTACCTGAGTACCGTCGTGGCCGCGCTGGGCGGCCTGCTTTTCGGCTTCGACACGGCCGTCATCTCCGGTACGACGGAAGCCCTCGAGCTGGTCTTCGATCTGGACGAGTTCTGGCTCGGATTCACGGTGGCGATCGCCCTCATCGGCACCATCGCGGGCGCTTTCTTCGTCGGTCCACCCGCCGACAGGTACGGACGCCGGCGGGTGCTGATCGTCCTGGCGGTCTTCTACCTCGTATCGGCGCTCGGAAGTGCCACGGCGCAGACGTGGATCCCCTTCCTTCTATTCCGCTTCCTCGGCGGACTGGCGGTGGGCGGGTCCTCGGTCGCGGCGCCCATGTACATCGCCGAAATCGCGCCGGCCGAGATGCGGGGGCGCCTCGTGGCGGTGAACCAGCTCAACATCGTCACCGGCATTCTGCTGGCCTTCTTCTCCAACTTCGTCGTCGCGCAGCTCATCGACGGCTTCGTGGCATGGCGCTGGATGTTCGGCGTGGAGGCCTTCCCCGCCGCGCTCTTCTTCGCCCTTCTCTTCTTCATCCCCTACAGCCCCCGCTGGCTCGTGAAGCGCGGGCGCCGCGAGGAAGCACGGCAGGTCCTGCAGCAGCTCGGCGAACCGGACGTCGAGCGCGAGCTGGCTGAAATCGTCGCATCTCTCAAAGAAGAGGCGGGGAAGAAGGAAGCGGACCTGTTCCAGAAGCGCTATTCCTATCCCATTATGCTCGCCGTCGGGATTGCGATGTTCAACCAGCTCTCCGGCATCAACGCGCTGATGTATTATGCGCCGCGAATCTTCCAGCAGGCCGGAGCGGGAGCCGATGCGGCGCTGCTCCAGGCGGTGGCCGTCGGCGGCACGAACCTGGTGTTCACGATTTTCGCCCTCTTCATCATCGACCGCTTCGGCCGCCGCCCGCTGATGATCGCGGGCTCGGTCGGGACGGCCGTGTGCCTCGGGCTGGTCGCGTGGGCCTTCTGGATGGGGGGCGACATGGGTACGACCGTACTCGTCGGACTTCTCGGCTTTATCGCATTCTTCGCCTTCTCGCAGGGCGCAGTCATCTGGGTGTATCTGTCGGAGGTCTTCCCCAACCGTGTGCGCTCGAAGGGCCAGTCCCTCGGCAGCTTCACGCACTGGTTCATGGCGGCGGCAGTCTCATGGACGTTCCCCGTCGTGGCGGAAGCCTCCGGAGCGTTCGCCTTCGCCTTCTTCAGCCTGATGATGGTGCTGCAGTTCTTCTTCGCCTGGAAGATCATGCCCGAGACGAAGGGCAAATCCCTCGAAGAGCTGGAGGTCGAGCTCGGCGTGAGCACGAAGGAGCTGGAGCGGCTCGAATCGGAGCTGCAGTCCGGTTAGCGGCCGAACCTTCCCCGGGCCAGAACCCGGCGCCGGCGTTGCACGTGTGAGGGGAGGACGGATCGGAACACGCACCCACATCGCCTGATGACCCAGCTTTCGCATCGAAATCCAACCGCAGCACTGCTCATCGTTCTGCTGGTCTCCGCACCGGCATGCGCTCAGAACGGCCTCGAGCAGCCCGACGGGCCCGTGCGCCTCGTCGAGGCGTTTCCGAACCTGAGCTTCACGCGGCCCGTCGATTTCCAGATGCCGGATGACGGATCGAATCGCGTCTTCGTCCTCGAGCAGCGCGGCGTAATCCGCGTGTTCGAGAACCGGCGCGGTGCAGGGGCCGCGCCCGTGTTTCTGGACATCGAGGACCGGGTTCGCGACCAGGGCAACGAGGAAGGGCTTCTCGGCCTGGCCTTCCATCCGAATTTCGCCGAGAACGGATATTTCTTTGTGGATCACACCGCGTCGAATCCGCGGAGGAGCGTCGTCGCACGCTATCGAGTGGATCCGCAGGATGCGAATCGGGCGCTGCGCGACAGCGAAGAGGTGATTCTCGAGGTGGAGCAGCCGTACGGGAATCACAACGGCGGACAGATCGCTTTCGGTCCCGACGGCTACCTGTACATTTCCCTGGGTGACGGCGGAAGCGGCGGCGATCCCCTCGAAAATGGGCAGGACGCGACGACGCTGCTTGGCACCATCCTGCGCATCGACGTGGACGCGAACGGTCCCGGCGGCACGCCCTACGGCATCCCTCCGGATAATCCCTTCGTGGGTGAGGAGCGAGGGCGCGACGAGGTGTACGCATTCGGCCTGCGGAACGTATGGCGTTTCAGCTTCGACGAACAGGCCGGTCGCCTCTGGGCCGCCGATGTGGGTCAGAATGCCTACGAGGAGGTCAACCTCATCGAAAACGGCGGAAACTACGGCTGGAACGTCATGGAAGGGTTTCACTGCTTCCAGCCGCCGGAGGGCTGTGATCGGAGCGGGCTCGTCCTGCCGATCTGGGAGTACTCGCACGATCAGGGCCGCTCGATTACAGGCGGGTTCGTGTACCGGGGGCGGGACGTGCCCTCGCTGGTCGGCCGCTACGTGGTGGCCGACTACGTCTCGGGGAGGATCTGGGCGATCTCCTACGACGGCGGAGAGGCCGACGCCGAAGAGATGTTGGATACGCGCCTCGCCATTTCTTCCTTCGGCGTCGACCAGGACGAGGAGCTCTACGTCCTCGCTTTCGACGGCCGTATCTACAGATTCACGGCGAACGGTGCGGACGAATGAGCTTCGGGGTCAATCCGATGCCGGGAGCGTGACGGTGACGCGCGTGCCGGAGCCTGCGCTGCTCTCCACGTCGATCGTGCCGAACTGTAGATCGACGAGGTGACGAACGATGGTGAGACCCAGGCCGGACCCTTCATACTCGCGGTCGAGTCCCTGAGAGCCCTGGACGAACTCGTCGAAGATGAGCGGCAGGAAGTCCTCCTGGATGCCGATTCCCGTATCGCAGACCTCGACGATCGCCTTCTCACCGCTCGTCCGCACGGTGACCGACACTCCGCCGCGATCGGTGAACTTGACG
>CAZXHQ010000090.1:0-9017 GCA_964640145.1 uncultured Rhodothermales bacterium
CGCGACGCAGTTCTCCCGCGGCGTCTGCGCCGCAGGCATCTTGAAATAGCTTTCGAACAGCATACGCTCGTTCTCGAGCGTGAAGATCGCGTTGGCGCCCCACTCCGCAGGGTCGCTTTCGCGGCACTTCGGCTGAGTGCCCCCGCCCCATTCGTCGGTGAAGATTACCTTCGATCCGTCGTTGCTGAAGGTCGCCGAGTGCCAGTAGGCGAAGTTCGAATCGGCGACCGCATCGATGCGTTTCGGATCCACCGGGTCGGAGATATCGAGTAAGAGTCCATATCCTTCACAGGCACCGCCCGCCAGACCGATCTCGGGATACAGGGTGATGTCGTGGCACTGCGTCGGCCCGGGACGCGGACCGTCTCGACTTTCACCCGTGATCTGAGCGACGAGTTCCGGAAGCGCCTCACGGAGCGCCGCGCTGTCGGCAGCCGTCGGCGCACCGGTGCCGCCGCGCGCCGCGACGAGACTGTCGAGCATCGGACCCGTGAACGACTCGGGCAGCATCATCGGCCGTCCTCGCACGACCGCGACGAACACATCCCGTTCCCGTGCCTCTTCCATTATTTCAGCGAGCTCTTTCGGGGCCGGGCCGTGACCTGGCGGCTCCACGAGATCCTCGAAGATTCGCGGAGAGCTCACGATCTCCGCCTGCTCGGGGTTCGCGAGGGGCACCTTGATGACCTCGATCCGGAACAGCGCCGAACGCGGATCCACCTCCAGCGGGGCGCCGACGCAGCCCGGAAGCTCCTCCTCGGGACGCACGGGGGCCGAGCCGGAGACGTACACATAGACGTTTTCGGTGTCGGTCGGGTCAACCAGTACGGAGTGCGTGTGGGAGCCGCGGCAGGTCTGCACGTTGCTCACGTACCTGGGGTTGTGAATGTCGCTGATGTCGAAGATGCGGATCCCCCGCAGCCGCTCCTCGCTCACCCGCTCGCGCACCCCTTCCGTTCCGCAATCGAGCCGGCCGCCAAGTCCTTCGCCGGAGACGAACAGGAGATTTTCGTACACCGATACGTCGCTCTGGGAGGCGGGGCAGACGTAGCCGACGACGAGAGACGGCTCGCTGGGATCCGAAATGTCCCAGATCTGGATACCGTTGTAGTTTCCCTGGATGGCATAGCTGCCGGTGAAGGCAAGATCGGAATTTACGGCGCCGACGAATTCCTTCGGCGGGGGCGTGCTGGAGAGGACGCGAAGGTTCCACACCGCCTCTTCGGCATCGAATAGTCCCGCACGAAGCCCTTCGCGAGAATCGAGGCTCGACGTGACCGTCGCCTCGTCCGTCTCGGGTGCCGAGCGATCCGCCGACGTGATGGCCGAAGGAGCGCAGCTCGCGACGGCAAGCACTCCCAGAATGAGCGAGAGCCGACCGAAGATGACGGCGGGAGCACACGAGCCGCAGCGGCGCATAAGGTCGGTTGAAGGTTGAAGGTTGAAGGTTGAAGGTTGAAGGTTGAAGGTTGGAGGTTGGAGGTTGAAGGTTTCTCGTCTATACCGTCAAATCGAATGAACGTTCAACCTTCAACCTTCAACCTTCAACCGAAACAGTTACGGCTCCGAAGCCGCGCCGGATAATGTGTTGAGCATGCGTTCCATCCGGGCAATTTCCGTAATCTGATCGACATGGATGGCGGAGGCGAGCATGAACGTCTCCTCGTCCTGCGCGGCGCCGTCCGTGCTGAAAAGGTTTTCGACCATGGTGACGGCGCCGTCGTGGTGCTGGATCATATACCTTAGAAAGAGTCTGTCGAAGTCATCGCCTCGCGCTTCGTCGAGCTCGCCCATCTGTTCCCGAGTGAGCATTCCCGGCATGTGCATGTCGTGGTCGCCCGCGCCGTGCACCAGGAGCGTCGTACCTCTACTGTGAATCTCCGGCACCGGCTGCTCACGATCCCGAAGCCACTGCTGCATCGTCTCGATCTCGTCTTGCTGAGCGTTAATGATTCGTGCCGCCAGCGTCTGGACATGGTTGCCGGCGCCATGGGTAGGAGCGAGTCTCGCCATCACGATGGCCTGCGCGTGATGTGCGATCATACCCGTCATGAAGTTCGCGTCGGCGTCCGTGAAGAGCGTGCGGGCTCTATCCAGACGCGCCCGATAGATCGCCTCCAGTTCGTTCGTCGTCTGCTCAGCCGGCGTGGTCTTCGAGCTCACGCCGGCCGGGCCGCTGCAGCCGGCCGCGGCCAGTGCGACGAGTACGGCGGCGAGGGTCCACCGCGCGCGGAGAGCTTTCATTACTACAATACGATCGGTGTGCACGATTTCCGTCAGATCGAGGGGTATGAAATCATCTCCGCCGACGATAGTTCTCTCTCCGCCGATCGCCTGAGGCGTTACGATCTCGTACTTGTTAGCGTGGTCGCGCTGCAGCTCAAGGGGCGTCGCAGGGCGTTTACCGTGGATAGAACCGCCGTTACTGGCCATTCTGGGCGGTTTTTTGTGAAACGGTCGGCGCATGGCGAAGCTGGAACTTCCGAGGAAACCTCCAGTGTGCTGTCCCTGACCCCGTCGGATGCCGCGAGAACCGACGGACGCGAGGCCGGGGCGTGGGCCTGCCGGAAGGCCGCGAAGGATCCTTGCAGATCACGCCGCTCCAGGCCGTCGGTCGTCCATTTCGTCCCGTATTATCATTTAGTTATTGGATGCGATGCGGCTCAGGTCTCGTTTCGAGGGCGATGTTGGACGCCGCGCGCCGGCCCGCCGCGGCGTGGGTCATTCGTCGGCGCACGTCTCCGTGCCGGAGCGCTCGGGCAGTGCCCTGGTCGTAATGCACCCAGTTCTTATCGTCCTGATGCTGTTTTCCGCGCCGATGCCGGCGGCATTCGGGCAGGATGCGATGCAAGAGGACGGCGAACCGCTCGTCAAGCAAATCACGTTTCGGGGGTCGGAGGAGGTTAGCCGGGGAGCCCTGCGCTCGAGCATCGAGACGGAGGAGACCGGCTGCCGCGCGCAGCTGCTCCGTCCTCTGTGCTGGGCCCTGGACTCGCCTCTGGTCATCGAGCACAGGTATCTGGACCCGGAGGAGCTCGAACGCGACGTGGTCCGCCTCCGCGTGTATTACTTTCGCCAGGGGTATCGAGAAGCTGCCGTATCCGCGGACGTGGTGCCCGCCGACGGCGGCGTGGAAGTCGTCTTCAACATCGAAGAGCGGGAGCCCACGATCATCGAGGAGATGGAGGTGCGGCAGGCCGGCGACGTGCTGAGCAGCCGAACCATCCGACGGGCGAACCTGCTGGGTGAAGACGACGTGCTGAACCTCGACGACGTCGATTTCGGCGTTCGATATCTGGAGCAGCGGCTCGGCTCGGCCGGCTACCTCGACGCCGAGGTGCATGATACGATCGTCGTCGATCGTGCGACTCGGCGCGCGGACGTGTCGGTGGCGATCGAGCCCGGCCGTCGCTCCGTGCTCGAGGAGTTCGAGATCAGCGGTAATGAAGACGTCGACGACGCCACGATTACGCAAGCGCTCCGGCTCAAGAGAGGGCGGGTTCTTCGCGTGAACGACATCGTAGCTGCGCGTCGCAGCCTTTACGAGTCGAACCTCTTTCATGAGGTGGACGTCACGGTTCCGGAACAGTCCGACAGCGCGAAACGCGTCGAAGTAACCGTTCGCGAAGCGCCTCCTCGCGTCGTCCGGCTCGGAGGCGGCTTCAACACGGTCGAGTTCGTGCAGTTCGAATCGCGCTACACTCATTACAACTGGCTCGGCGGGGGTCGGCGCCTCGACATTCGCGGCGTGCTCGGCAACCTCCTCGCTTCGCACTTAAACAGCCGCGTTCTTTTCCGAGACGTTCTCCCCGCGAATGGACTGGACGACGAAGCGCTCTTTCTGCGGCCTACCTGGCAGGCGAGCATCGGCTTCCTGCAGCCGGCGTTCACCTCCGCCCCGAACGTACTGGGGATCGACCTCTTTGCGAATCGCCGGACCATCCCCGGCATCGTCGTGGATCGCGGCTACGGCGCACAGGTATCTCTCACCCGTCGCATAGGCTACGACACGCAGACCAGTGTGAGCTACGCCTATGAGCTGACCTCCGTCGAAGCAGGTGATCTCTACTTCTGCGTCAATTACGCCATCTGCGACTTCGGAACGATCGACGCCCTGCGAGGAAGCAACACCATGTCGCCTGCCGTGCTGGGATTTCGCTCCGATCGGGTCGACAATCCGCTGGCGGCCACTTCCGGCTATCGTCTGAGCCTGGACCTCGAACACGCATCCGGCTTCACAGTCTCGGATTTCCGGTACAATTCTGCCGTCGGTGAGGGCAGTTACTATTGGCCCATGGATCTACACCGGCGCCGCGTGCTCGCCGGGCGCGTGCGGATCGGATGGGTGCGGCATCTCGCCGGTACGGCTACGGCGATCGGCCTCGACCGCGACGCGGAGGCGGCGCTGCTTCATCCGCGAAAGCGATTCTATGCCGGAGGCGCGCGATCGGTGCGCGGATTCGGCGAAAACCGGCTCGGTCCGCAAACGCTTACGGTCGACCCCATCGAACTGATGGAAGCCGGGAACGGATGCACCAATCAGGAAATCGCCGACGGCAGCTGCGATCCGCACGTGGCCTCCATGGAGGAATTCATCCCCCGTCCGGTCGGGGGGACGGCTCTCCTGGAAGCCAGCGTCGAGTACCGCTTCCCGATCTCTGGCGGGCTGACCGCCGCTCTATTCGTCGATGGTGCGATTGTCAGCGAGGGCATCGGCGAGGCCTTCTCGAGCGGAAGCCGGGCCGTCACGCCGGGCGTCGGGGTCCGATACACGACGCCGGTCGGGCCCGTGCGGGTTGATCTCGGATTCCGGCCGAATATCACAAGACGCTACCCCGTCGTTACCGAATACATCGCCGACGATGGGGAGTCTCGGCTCGTGGAGCTCGAGACGCGGCGCCGCTACAACGCCGTCGAGGCGGCAGGAGGCGGATTCCTGAATGAGATCTTCTCCCGACTGGCGCTGCACCTTTCCATCGGGGAGGCATATTGATGCGTGGCGGCAGACGCATCGTGATCGTGGCGTCCAGCACGCTTGCGCTGGTAATGTTCCTGATTGCCGGGGCCCTGTACGTTGTTACCAATACGGACTGGGGCCGCGAGCAGGTGCGTCAGGTGGCGTTGGAGCAGCTGAGCGCCGCGATACAGGGCGAGGCGGAGATAGGCCGCGTTGAAGGACAGCTGCTCGACGAAGTCCGGCTGATCGACGTATCGATCGTCGACTCGGCCGGGCGTCCTTTTCTACGCGCCGATACCATTGCGACGGGATATTCGCTGCGCGGGCTGCTCTCAAGGCGCATTCGGCTGAGAGATCTCAGGCTCGTTAACGCAGAAGTCGTCCTCGACCGCCCCCCCGGAGAGGACTGGAATTTTGTCAGCATCTTCCGTTCGGAAAGCGGGGAAGAAGCGGAGACGCCGTCGCCATGGGGCGATTGGGTCGAACTCCGCGACATCGCACTCGTTGATGGCCGCATTACGATGCGGACGGCGTGGGAGCCGCCGGCCGATCTTACGCCTGCCGAGCAGCAGGAAGCCATTCGCAGGGCTCTCGCCGGTGAGACGCGCGATCACGTCGTAAAGGTTGCCGGCGGCTTTCAAAACGTCATGCAGTTTAGCCGGCTGGATGCAGAGATCGCGCGCGTGCTGGCGGCCCACCCCGACACCGCTTCGATCCCCATCGACATCGAGCGGTCCAGCGGCATCGTGCAACCCTATCATCCGCCGGCTGCCGACGTCCGCAACCTGTCCGGCAGGTTCCGGCTCCAGGGAGATTCGCTCTACTTTCGCGACGTAGACGCGATATTGCCGGAATCGCGCATCGCAGCCAACGGATTCTATGCGACGGAGCATTCCGAGCTCTTTCTCGAACTGAAAGGTGCCCCGCTCGCCTTGGACGACCTCCGCTGGCTCTATCCGCCGCTGCCCGAAGAGGGAGTCGGCTCCGTCGAGATGGAGATTCGGACGGATCCGCGTTCGCGCCGCGTTGTTGCGCAGGAAATGGACCTGCACATTGGTGAATCCGAGCTTCGAGGAAAGCTCGACGTTGAGTCAGGAGACACGCTCCGCGTTCGCGACACGAACCTGCACTTCGCCCGCTTCGATACGCGTCTGATCGAGCGCATGGCGCCGCAGCTCGTCTTCCCGCGCCACGGTCGCCTGACGGGGTCGGTGGCTCTCGACGGCCGACCGGCCGACCTGCAGCTTGATGCCGATGTCGTCTTCGACGATTACGCCGGCGGTGCGAGTCATGTGCTGGCGGAAGGTCGGCTGGGCGCCGAGCACGACGTCCGCTTCCGAGGGCTGGAGGTGCAGCTTCGGCCCCTACAGGCGGACCTGGTCCGAGCCTTCGCTCCGAATCTCCCGGTGCGCGGCGTGATAGAAGGCAGTGCCCATCTCACCGGTACATTCGGAGACCGGATGCGGCTTGAGAGCCGCCTCCTGATGCGTGACGGGCAGACGGGGATAAGCCGCATCGCCGCGGCCGGCGGCGTGGCCTTCGGTGAGGCCATGCGCCTGGAGGAGCTGCGCATCCGTTTCGATCCGCTTCAGGTGGACCTTCTCCGTCCGTATGCGACCGAACTCCCGCGCAGCGCGACCGCCACAGGACCGGTAACGCTGAATGGGCCGCTCGACGGTCTTCTGCACGTGGAAGCCGATCTTGCCGTCGACGATCCTGCGACCGGAGCGAGCCGGGTGATGGTTAGCGGTGGGATCGACCTCGGGAGCGAGCTACGGTTTCAGGACCTCGGCCTGCATGTTGATCCGCTGCGCATGGCGCTCCTGCGTTCGGCCGTCCCGGATCTGCCCGTGGATGGCATTCTAGAAGGGACGGCCACCGTCAGCGGGTCGCCGTCAGCGGGCCTGGTCTTCGCCGCCGATCTCGTGCATGCCGAGGCCGGCGAGCGCTCTCAGATATCCGGTGGCGGTGAGGTGACCATGACGCCGCCGGTCCGCTTCGACGTCGATCTGCAGCTCCATCCGCTCTCGCTGCGCACCGTCGGACGATACGCGCCGGAGGCAGGGCTCCGCGGTTACGCCGAAGGCGACCTCGCCCTCGCCGGAACGCTCCGAGATCTGCACGTGGACGCCGATCTTCGATTCGACGACGGCGGAACCGTCGAGGCGGTCGGACAACTCGACCTCGAGAGTGCGGAGACCGCCTATGACCTCCGCCTTGCCGTCGATGATTTTGATCCGTCCGCCGTCTCAGAGCGCGTGTCCCTGACGACGTCGCTCGCCGGTACGGCGCGGGCGCAGGGTCGCGGATTCGATCCTGCTACCATGCGGGCAACGCTGCAGGCGGAATTCGCAGGAGTGGACGTCGAAGAGTACGAAGCCGACGAGGTCAGCCTGCAGATGGAGATCGATCGGGGCCTGGCCACGGTGGCGCCGTCACGGATCCGGATGCGCACGGCGGTGGCTGAGATCGGCGGCACGTTCGGGCTGGTGGCCGACCGTGAGGGCGAAGTCGCCTACGACGTATCGGTCGACTCGCTCACCATGTTTGCACCGTGGGTTCCTGGGTCGGACACGGGCGTCGTTGCGCCCCGCCCGGCCGCGCGAGAAGCGGCCGTAGCCGAAGCCGAGCGCGCCGCCCGCGATGCGCGCGTCGAGTTTCTGGCGACGGGGATGGTGACGGAGCCGGAGCGCGACACGCTCGCCGTCCTGTACGTTCCCCGTGATTCGCTCGGCGGAAGGCTCGAGGCTTCCGGAACGATCCGAGGCAATCTCGAGCAGTTCGACGCCGCCGGACGCGCCGTCATTGAGCGCTTGGTATACCAGGGCAATTATCTCGGACGCGGCGAGGTCGATTACACGCTCTCCGACATAGGGCTGGATAATCTGCATGTGGCGCTCGATGCCTCCTTCGAATCCCTGCTCGTCGCCGGATTCGCCTTCGATGCGGCGTCTGTCGAGGGTGCGTATCGCGGTGGACGTTACGGCGCCGGTGAGGTCGAGATCGAGATCGAACGAGGTGAGGCGAGCGATCTCCGTCTCGACTCGGAATTCGCTCTATCCGAGGGGCGGAACGAGGTGCAGCTGCTCGATATGGACTTGCGCGTGGATACGGCGCGGTGGAGCACGGCCCTACCTGCCTCCATCTATTGGGGCGAGGAAGGCGTGACGATTCAGCATTTCGATCTACGGGGCGGCGACGGTGATCGCATCTACGTCGACGGGGCGCTTCCGGTCGACGGTCCCGGCGATCTGGAGCTCGTCGTCGACGGCGTGGACGTCAGGCATGTTGCGGATCTTCTCCAGGAGGATCGAGAACCGTCCGGCTTGCTGTCGCTGGATGCACGCGTGCGAGGCACGCTCGAGAATCCTCTTATCGATGGCGAGGCGACGCTTCTGGATGCAGCCTTCGATGGCCGAACGGTGCCTGACCTCCACGCCGTTCTAGACTACGCGAATGAGGAGCTGCGTGCCCATGCCGAGCTGGTGCTCGACGGGGACGACATAGCCACGGCCGATGCCCGCATCCCCATTCGTCTCGCGCTGGGCGCCGGGGGTCCGCATCTGCTGGATCGCCCCATGCAGATTGACGTTCGTGCCGACCGGCTACCACTCGACGCCCTGCCGGCCTTTACGGATCAGATCGAGACGGTTGCGGGGACGATCGCGGCGGATCTGTCCGTAACCGGTACGCCGGATGACCCTGACTTCGGCGGGGAAATGTCGCTGGACCTGGAGACGCTGTATTTCGTTCCTCTCGGGATCCGGTTCGAGCCGCTCATCGGACGCGCGAGCGTGTCCGAAGACAGACTGCGGATCGACTCGCTCGTGGCCTTCAGCGACGGGCCCGCACGCATCACGGGCGACGTGCATCTGGAATCGCTCAGGAATCCGGTGTTCGACCTGCACGTCGAAGCCCGAGACACGTGGGTCATCGATACGGACGATGCTCGGCTGAAGGTCGATGCCGATCTGTCGGTCGCGGGGCCCTTCGAGTCCCTGGAAGTGAGCGGATTGGTGCGTACCCGACGCGGCGTGATCTATGTGCCGGAGATGTCCGC
>CAZXHQ010000090.1:9117-10264 GCA_964640145.1 uncultured Rhodothermales bacterium
GCGCATGCCGTCAGTAGAGGGCACCATCAACACGGACCGAGGAGAATATGAATATCTGAGCCGCCGCTTCAAGCTCACGCGCGGCGCCGTCAGCTTCCTGGGTGGCGACGAGCTCGATCCGCTCCTCCAGCTCGCGGCCGAGCATGAGGTTCGGATCCCCGGGCGCGAGGCCCTCACCATCCGAATTATCGTCGGCGGCACGATGCGCGACCTCGAAATAACGTTTGAGAGCGACGCGCAGCCTCCCATATCGCAGACCGATCTGCTGAGTTACCTCGCCTTTGGGCGCGACGCGTCCACCTTGATTCATGGACAGGGATCACCGCTATCGGGACAGGCGTCCGGCGGCGGCCTGGTGGGAAACGTTGCCGGCGTTGCCACGCAGCAGTTTACGGCCATGGCGTTGGAGTCGATGTCGAGCGGGCTGGAGGCCGAACTCAGCCGGGATCTCGGACTCGACGTCGTGCGCATCACGCCGGCACACCTGTCGGCGGATGTCTTTACCGGCGGCTATCTCGACGTGCTTCGCGGCACGGAAATTGAGTTGGGTCGCTACATGGGCTCGCGCATGTTCGTCGCCGCGCAGGCCCGGCCGGTTCGAGCGTTGCCGGGCGTGCGGCTCGAATACCGCACGCGTCGTGACTTCGAATGGTCGGCTACGTGGCGCTCGCGCTTCGTTCCGAGTCTGCCTACCCTGCGTCAACGAGAAGCGAACAGTGTGGGCGTTTTCGGCAGCTTCCTCTTCAAGGAGTGGCGATTCTGATCGTCGGCGTTACTGCATCTCCACCTCTACGACGACGCCCTCCCAGGTGCCGTCCCGAGCCGAGTATTCGCCGACGTGGACCTCGATGGGGCCGGATGGTCCACCTTCGAAGGTGATCGAATAGTGCCCCCACGTATCTGCCCATGCCGTGGCCGTCGTGAAGCTTTCGTCGATTTCCTCCCCCTGGTGCTCGATGCGCGCCAAGACGGTCGCCTCGAACGTGCGGGCATATCCGGTCACGGTGAGTGGATACGTCTGCACGCCCTGCCGGGGCTCCAGCACCACGACGCGCTGCCCCAGAACGGCCGGAGGCGGGATCGGCGCACCGCCCGGCCGCAGGTCGACCAAGACACGCCCGGGTTCTTCGAGAACGGCGGCGTAGGC
>CAZXHQ010000091.1:0-5296 GCA_964640145.1 uncultured Rhodothermales bacterium
TTCCTGGGGGCTGCGAACGTCGACGAGGCCTACCTGCTTCTTTTTCGACTTCTCTTGCACCTCAGGGAGGAAGGCGCGCAGCGACAGATCCGCTTCCTTTGCCGTATAGCTCGACGGCGTGACGTCCGGCACATCCGTCGTCATCTCATGGCCTTCCTTTTCCCATTTCCTACGCCCGCCGTCCATGATTCGGACGTCTTCGTGGCCGTAGATCTTCAGCTGCCAGAATGCCCAGGCGGCAAACCAGTTGTTGCTGTCTCCATAAAGAATGATCGTGTCGTCGTTGCTGATGCCCGATTCGCGCATCAGGGACTCGAAGTCGTCCTTCGAAAGGATGTCGCGGCGCACCGCGTCGCTGAGCTGGGACTTCCAGCTCCAGCCGAGCGCGCCGGGGATGTGCCCCTCCTCGTAGAGGGACGTGTCGACGTTGACCTCGACGACGGCGACGTTGGGATCGTCCTTGTGCTCGGCGACCCAGTCTGTCGTTACGAGGGCTTCGGGATGTGCAAAATCTCCCATGGTTCTACCTCTGTAAAATTGTGGTGGTATGGGTTGATGAAACAGGTAATTTTAACGTACATGGATCCGGTCCCCATCACAACATGAAGGCACCAAGAATCTGTTAATGTTTTGGAAGCGTTACCGATTCCGGCTCGTGGTGGCCCTATTTTTGTTGTTACGTATCGCTACCCGTACATCTATGGCCTCACCAAGGACAAATCGCGCCGTATGCGCCAGTTTCAGTATGATCCGAAACACCTTCCCGACTACAAGCCGCTCGAAGCCTACGGTATTATTGGAGACAGCCGGACGGCGGTATTGATCGGGGCGGATGGGTCGATCGACTGGGCCTGTCTGCCGGATTTCGACAGTCCATCGGTCTTTGGCGCGCTGCTCGATCCGGACGCCGGACGCTTGATGCTGCGCCCCTCCGAGCCGTATACGGCGTGGCAGCGGCACGAGCGCGGAACGAACGTGCTGGTGACGGAAATGACGACGCCGCGCGGTACGCTTCGCATTCGCGACTTCATGCCGTACACCCGCCGCAAGGTGCCTACGGCCGAGATCTATCGTCGTATCGAGTGCCTGCGCGGCAAGGTCGAGTTCGACCTTATCTTCGAGCCGAAGTTCGACTACGGCCTGGTAGAGCCCAAGATGGAGGGGTCGGAGTACGGCGTCAAGGCCACCGACCGCGAAGGCCAGACGCTGGTGCTTGCGACCGAGCTGCCCATCGAGCCGAGAAACGGCTACGCAGCCGGGCACGCGACCATGGAGGCGGGCCAGGAGACCTACGTGGTGGCCGACTGGGGCGCCCACAACGTCCACCCCGTCGCCAGCTACCAGCCCGACCGGCGCCTCTGGCAGGTGCGAACGTTTTGGCGCAACTGGGTGGATCGGCTCACGTATCATGGTCGCTACCGCGACGCCGTCGAGCGCAGTCTCCTCACCCTCAAGATTCTCACCTACGAACCCACGGGCGCGATCGTGGCGGCGCCCACGACGTCGCTGCCGGAGTGGCCCGGCGGCGAACGCAATTGGGATTACCGGTACTCCTGGGTGCGGGATTCCGCGTTCATCCTGCGGGCCCTTTTCAATGCGCAGTATACCGACGAAGGCACCTCGTACTTCGACTGGCTGCTCGGCCAGGCCCTCGAGGGCGGTCCGCTCCAGGTGATGTACGGCATCCGGGGGGAGCGCTCGCTTCCCGAGCGCGAGCTGCCGCTCCGGGGCTACATGGACTCGCGCCCCGTCCGGGTCGGCAACGAAGCCGTGGACCAGTTCCAGCTCGACATCTACGGAAGTCTCATCGACGCGGCGCTGCGCTACGACCGTCAGGGCGGACTCCTGACGGTTACCGAATGGGAAAAGATTACGGCCATCGCCGAGGTCGTGCGCGAACGCTGGCGTGAGCCGGATGCGGGCATCTGGGAAGCACGTACGGAATGCCGGCATTACACCTATTCCAAGGTATGGGCCTGGGTCGCCCTCACCCGCGCCGCCGAGCTGGGCCGTCAGCTCAACGCAACCGCTCCCATCGACGAATGGCGCACGGAGGCCTATCGCATCCAGGAAGAGGTGCTCGATAAAGCGTGGAGCACGGACCTCGGCGCCTTTACCCAGTCCTACGGCGACAGCTCGCTCGACACGTCCGTTCTGGTCATGCCCTCCGTCGGCTTCCTTTCGGCGAACGATCCCAGGTTCAAGAGCACGCTGGAGGCATGCGTGGACGGCCTCCAGGCGGGCGAGTATCCGCTGCTGTATCGCTATAAGAACGAGGACGGACTCGAGGGTCCGGAAGGTGCCTTTTTGCTGCCCTCGTTCTGGATGGTTGAAGCCATCGGTCTCACCGGCGATCTGCGGACGGCCCGGGCCACGCTCGCTGCCATGATGGACCACATGAGTCCGCTTGGCCTGTTCGCCGAGGAGGTTCACCCCGAGACGGAGGAGCTGCTCGGCAACTTCCCGCAGGGCTTCAGCCACCTCGGCCTGATCAACGCCGTCTTCCGGCTGGAAGAGCTCAAGCGAATGGAGGAAGGCTGGTAGTTGGCGGTTTGCGGTTGGGTACGTGGGCGGCTGGCTTCTGGCGGATGGCGGCGGGCGGTTCAGGGTCTGGCGGTGGGCGGTTAGCAGCTGGCGGGGCGGTTAGCGGCGGGCGGTTTGGAGTCTGGCGGCTGGCGGTTTGGGGTCTGGCGGCCTGGGGTCTCAGGAAACTACGCGCGCACGTTTCCTCCATCCATGTCCAGATGGCGCAGCGCCGGGTCTGTTGCTGCCAACGACCCTATCGCACGTATGCGCTAAGATAAGCGACCACCTCTTCCGGCCCGGAAAGCCGGTATTTAGCGACGCTCTCACCTTTTCCGACTTTTACCGTGATCGCATCGTCGCCCAGTGCCTTGAAGGCATCCTCGTCGGTCACGTCGTCACCCAGATAGATGGGCGTGCGGTCGGAATAACGGTCGGTAATCTCCCGAACCGCCGTACCTTTGCTTATCCCACGCGGACGGAGCTCCACGACGTCTTTGCCCCAGATCGGGTCGAGTACGTCGGGAAGGTCCGACAGCCACGTCGCGATGGACTCCCGGGCCGCGTCCTTGTCGTCGGCCATCCTGTAGTGAACGGCGAACATGGGCCCCTTCGGCTCTACGCGAAGACCCTCCCGGCTCGGCACGCTGTCGCGGTAGGACTCGATCGCCCGCCGCGCCGCATCGGACATCGCGTCGTACTGCTCACCGCCGAGCCGGCCGCGTTGAATACCGTGGAGACCGACCGCCTGATACGAGCCGTCGAGCAGCTGCTCGACGTCGTTCAGGTGCCGGCCCGTGATGATCCACACCGGATATCGTTCGTCGAGCGCACGAACCAGGTCGGGCACGTCCGGATGCGGATACGCTTCCATGGGGTCGTCCACGATGGGAGCCAGCGTGCCGTCGTAGTCGAGAAAGAAGAGCGGGTCGTCGGCGACAGGAGGCTGCATCGGTCAGGCTACGGAGAAGGTCGTCAGAAACCCTTCGGCCCAGCGGTGCACGTCGAGCTTCTCTACGCGCTTTTTGAGCTGCGTCAACCGTTGCTGCTTTTCGTTCTCCGACATCTCGAGGGCTTCCTTGAGCACGGCCGTCAGCGCGTGGTGATCGTAGGGATTGACCTGAAGGGCTTCCGGAAGGAGATAGGCCGCGCCGGTGAGCTCCGAGAGGACGAGCACGCCTCGCTCGTTTGCGGCGATGAACTCCTGCGTGACGAGATTCATCCCGTCCCGCAGCGGCGTGATCAATCCGACGTCCGCAGCCCGGTAGAAGATGCAGAGCTCCTGCTGCGTATAGGACCGATAGCGGTAGTGGATCGGCACCCAGTTCCCCTGCGCGAACGCACCGTTGATCCGGCCGACCGCTTCATCCACCTCTCGCTTGAGCTGCTGGTACGATTCCACCTCGGTCCGGCTCGGGGTGGCCACCTGGTAGAACGCGACGCGCTGGTGATACTCGGGATGTTCCTTCAAGAGCTGCTCGAATGCCAGGAGCCTGGAGAGGATACCCTTGGTGTAGTCGAGACGGTCGATGCCGACGACGAGAAATTCCGCACCGATCTCTTCACGGAGGCTGTGGGCCTCGCGCTCCATGTCGTCGGACATGCGCTGAAACCGCTCGCTGTCGATCCCGATCGGATGGGCCTCCACACGAATCTGGCGGTCATCCCAGTGCACCGTATTGCCCTCGACTTGCGCGCCGAGGAGAACCCGGACGCTCTCCAGGAAATTCTCGACGTACTCACCGACGTGAAACCCGATGAGGTCGCATCCGAGCATGCCTTCGAGGAGCTCTCGCGCCCACGGTAGAATGCGAAACACCTCCATGGCAGGCCACGGGATGTGCCAGAAATGTGCGACCGTGGCGTCGCGCAGCTCCGAACGCACCATCTTAGGCGCCATCATGAGGTGATAATCCTGAATCCAGATGTAGTCGCCGGGCTCGTACTCCTCGATGACCGCCTCCGCGAACCGAGCGTTAATGGCCCGATAGGCTTCCATAAAGGCCGGTTGCAGCTCCAGGTGCTGTATCATGTAATGAGAGATCGGCCACAGCACGCGGTTCGCCATCCCGTAGTAATAATTGTTCAGCTCCTCTTGCGACAGGCTGATGCGCCGCACTGCCAGCTTCGGGTCGCCGACCGGATAGTCGAGCCGCGTCGGAATCTGTTCATCTTCCTTCATGGACACCCACACGCCCCCCTGATCTTCGAGAACCGGAAGCAGGGCCGTTGCGAGTCCGCCGATCGAGGGCGTCCATCCTTCTATCGTCTTACGAATCGGTGCTCGATTCGCTACGATGATCAACCGCAAGGGTATTCACCTGTTCGTTTTTCGTGGTCAGTCCATTCTGGCTCCGTACGTACGGCGCAGCGGCTCGGCACGTACGCCGAAGCGGCCCGGTACGTACGGCGCCGTGCTACGTACGAAGCGATCTTCCGTACGACGCAGTCTCAGGTACGGAGTAGTCTTGCGTACGGAGCAGCCTTGCGTACGAAACAGTCTTACGTACGAACCGGCATCCTATTTCGTTTATCGCAAATTATGGTGATAACGTCTGAACACTGTAACGTTTGCACCGCTCCCGGCGGATACGTCCTTCCGCACCCGGTCGGCGCTTCCGCATCACTTGCACCGTCGCCGATGTCGACGGATCGCATCGATCCTCCGTCATTCGCATCATACTGGTTGCGCGACCGTCGTTCAAATGCGTCACGTTCGATGCGTCATTCGTCACCCACGTGGCACGATCGACACCGCCGGCCGCGTCGCACC
>CAZXHQ010000091.1:5396-10198 GCA_964640145.1 uncultured Rhodothermales bacterium
CATCACTGCTCCATCGTTGGCCGGCCGCATCACGCCGATCCCCCCATCAATTCCCCTCGCGGAGCACGACGAAATCGACCTCGGCGCGTGCGAGACTGCCGAAAATGCCGCGAGCGCCGTCCACGTGCTCCAGCACGTTCGGGATCTCGCCCGGCGGCAGCGTCGACCCGCCCTGCTGGACCATGTGTGAGCGTAGGAAATCATAGAGATTGTCGTCGAGGGCCTGCAGGACGACTCGAGTACGCCCATAGAAATTGATACCCAGCCAGGGGTACTGAACGCGGAGCTCCCCCTCGCCCGTCCGGCTGAAGCTCTCCTCATTCAGCAAGGGCGAGACGTTCTCTCTAAGCTGCGTGATCGTAGCGCCGCCGTCCTCGAAGCGCGCCCGCGCGAAAGGCGTCAGCGCCTCTTCGCGGCCGTCGAGCGCAACCGTCGTGATCACGAAGACATTTTGGCGTCCGGAAGAGCTCGGCGGCGAAAGGTAGAAGACGAACGGATCGTCGGAACGGTACACTACCGTGTCGCGGTTCGCGCGCAGCGTTCGAAGCGTATCGGGCACGGTCGTCGTGGACGTGATGAGGCCGGAGGCCTCCGGCGCGTCGACGATCAGCCGATAGGTTCGTCGAGGCTCGATGATCGGTCGGTCCGACGGGATGTAAATGCCCGGCCGGTAATCCGCGTGCTTCAGCGCATAGCTCTCTTCAATGCTTCCGTCGGACCGCAACAGCTCGACGCGCGCGTCTGCATCGACGATGCCGAGGGAATCGGCGTCGTATGCCGCGTCGAGGGGTACGGTACGGGTCAGCCGAACTTCGCTCATGGCCTCGCCGGCCACCATGTAGGCCTCGACGACCACCTGCGACGAGGGCGTGGGCGGCTCCAGCAGGCCGCATCCGGCGAACACCAGGAGTACACCGGCGATGATATGAGAGGGCGCAGAGCTCACGTCAGAAGTCGAGGGTCAACGAGACGTTCGGCAGCGGCACCGGAATCTGGGGAATTTCGTTCCGCTCCACGCTATTCCCGTCGGCAAAATCGAAAAAGTAAAACCAGACGTTGCGGCGGGCGTATGCGTTGATCACCTGAAGCTGCAGCTCGTATCCGACGCGTCCGAACAGCGTGCCCCGGCGGGAAACGCCCGCGTCGAGGCGGTGGTAGGCCGGCAGGCGCCTGTTGTTGTATGCGGTGACCAGCACGTCCCGCGACGTCGCACCGAAGGGTTGATCGACGAGCCGGTACCGGCTTAGCGGTTCGGTATAGGCCTGGCCCGTGGCATACGTCCACACCGCGCTCGCCCTCCACGTCTGCGCCAGCTCGTAGTTCACGACGAGCTTGAGATCGTGCGTACGATCGTATTTGGGAGGATAGAAATTGAAGTCGTTCACGTTCGGAAACCGCCGGCGCGTGCGGCTGAGGGTGTAGGCCACGAAGCCGTGGAGGCGCCCCTCCCTTCGCTGGACGGTCGTCTCCAGCCCGTAGGCGTGTCCGCTTCCGAAACGAAACAGGTCGACGTACTCGAGCCCGGCCGGATCGGCCACGAACGGATCGAGCTCGAAGAGATCGTCCATGGTGCGGTAATAGACTTCGACGTCCAGGTTGACGTCTGCCGTGAGGCGGGCCTTCACGCCTGCCACCCACTGGTCGCCGCAGGCAGGCGGCACGTCATCCCCGGTGGTCAACCACGTATCGAAGCCGGAAAACAGCTCGCTGGTGATGAGCGTCAGAAACTGGTAGTATCGTCCAAACGCAGCCTGGAATCGAAGCCCGGACGACGGTTGGTACTCGGCCGACAGCCGCGGCGCCGCCCTGACGAAGCCGCCCCCTCCGAAGTAGTCGGCGCGCACGCCCCCCTCGAGCGACGTGCTCGGCAGCGGGCGGTAGGCCGCCTGCGCATATACAGACGTGTAGGCAGTGTTCGTCCGGGCATCGAGCGCCACCTCACCGTCGAACACGTTGCGGAGCCGGAACAGGAAGGCGCCCGACCAGAATCCGCCCTTTACGGAAAGCCGATCCGACGGGACGTATTCGAGGTCGCCTTTCACGGACAGATCGCCAACGGTGTTGTCCCGCTCGATGGGCGTTCCGGAGAAGAGAATTTCAGGCGTGCTATAGTACTGAGAGCCGGTGGCCGTGAAGTTCGAGAACGTCGTCTCCGAGAACAGGTGCGTCCACGTAAGACTGAGCGTGTTGTTGCCGTAACGAATGTTCGCCCGAGCGTCTTCGATGAGCTCGATGTCGAGCGCGTCGCCGCCGGCGTAGAAGGCCAGCGAGAACATGTCCCGGCTGGATGCATCGAAGTTGATCTTTCCATTGGCGTCGACGAAATAGAACGAGTCGGGGATGCCCTCGACGTCGGCCCTTCGCAGCACGTAGATGAGCGGCTCGAGCGTGGAACGGCGCAGCGCCAGCATGTATGAGCCGCGGGGATAGGGCCCCTCGACGATGACGCGCGACGAAAGCAGTCCGGCGCTCAGCCCCGCATGAAATGCCCTCCGGTTGCCGTCGCGGTTGTAGATGTCGACGACGGAACCGAGGCGTCCCCCGTATTCGGCCGGGAAGCCGCCTTTGTAGAGGCGGACGTCCTTGATCGCATCGGGATTGAAGGCGGAGTAGAAGCCGAAGAAATGGGATGGATTGTAGACGATGGTCCGGTCGAGGAGGATGAGCGTCTGGTCGGGACTGCCTCCGCGAATGTATAGGCCGCTGGAATAGTCGGAGGCCGCCTTCACGCCCGGCAGCAGCTGAAGCGACCGGAAGACGTCGGGCTGCAATACGCCGGGGAGCTGTTTGATCAGCTGCGTCTGCAGCTGCTGAACGCCCACCTTTCGCGCCTCGTATTCGAGCTCCCGCTCGGCCGTCACGGTTACCTCCTCGATCTCGTACCCTTGCGGCAGCAATTCGATATCGAGCCGGCGCTGTTCGCCGGCCTCCAGATCCACGTCGACGCGCGCTTGCCGGTAACCGATGTAGGTGGCAACGACGGTATAGGCCCCGGGCCGGATGCCTGCCAGCGCATAGTAGCCGGACGTGTTCGTGGCCGCGCCGAGGGTCGTTCCCTCGAGCCGCACGTTGGCGAGGAGGAGCGTTTCGCCGGAGGTAGCATCGCGAACGTACCCGCCGATGGAGGCACGGTCCTGGCCCCAGGCCGAGGCGGCCCCCAGAAAGGACAGCAGGACTAGAAGGAGGAGGCGTGTGTCGCGCACAACAGGGACGTTCGAAAGGGTATCTTCGTCTACGAGAGTTCCCGAACGGCGACGTCCGGATAGTCGGTAATCAGCCCGTCGGCGCCCAGGTCGCGCAGGCGCACCATGCGCGCCGCCTGGTTGACGGTCCACGGAATGATCCGCAGTCCCCGCTCGTGCGCGCGTGCGATCAGGGCCTCGTCCACCGACGCCTCGTGCGGACTGTAGATGGAGGGATCGAAGCCCAGCCTGCGCACATTGACGTCGAGGTCGGCCGCTTTCCTCTTGCCGACCAGTAGTGACAGACGGACGGAGCGATTCATTCGTTTCACCTCTTGCAACGTTCGAACGTCGAACGACTGCACGATCGTTCGGTCGGTGACCTTCATTTTCTCCACCGCGTCGAGAAGGAGACGGGCGAAGGTCGGCGGATCGGGATGATAGATGCCGTCCCACTCCGGCCTGGACTTCGTCTCGATGCTGTAGCAGCAGACGGTCCGACCGATCTTCGCCGCGTGCCGCTCGGCCTCGTCGATCACGTCCTCCAAGAGCGGCTTCACGGCCGGCCTGTTCCGCTGCCGGCGAAATCCCGGCGCCTGGAGGCTGCCGCAGTCGTACGCCGCAACCTGGCGGTAGGTCATCTCATAGATTCGGTGCGTACGCTCTCGGAGAAGCGGGATCCGGCTGCCGTCCGGCTGCAGGCAGATGGCCCGCGCACACCAGGGATCGTGCGAGACGACGACCCGGTGATCCTTCGACACGACCACGTCCATCTCCAGCGTCGTAGCCCCCAGATCGAGCGCGGCGAGGAAGCCCGGTATCGTGTTCTCCGGCAGAAGGCCGCGGGCGCCCCGGTGCCCCTGTATATCGAACGAATCCGGCATCATCGTGAATTGACCGCTAATCCATATTGGCGCACGGAACGGATTCGCCTCCTAACTCGAGCAATACCAGGGTATTAGACATATTATTTTACGGCGGGATAAGTAGCGTTTTTCCCTCCATTTAGGTATCTTTCCGTGATGTGACGACGCTGCCTCCGGCCTGTTGCCCGGTGCTCAAAATAATCGTTATGAGTTCGGGCTGATACAGGTCCCGTCGCACCGCCCCGCCCGGTCCCGCCGCGGCTCAGGCTGCCGGCTCTGGCGACCGTTGTCAATGAGGCCATTTCGATAAAGCATATCAACCCCCGCATGGAACAGGATAATCCCCGGATCATCCCGATCAACATCGAGGAGGAGATGAAATCCTCCTACATCGACTACTCGATGTCGGTGATCGTCAGTCGTGCGCTGCCGGACGTGCGAGACGGGCTCAAGCCCGTACATCGGCGCGTGCTCTACGGCATGAGCGATCTCGGTCTGACGGCAGGCGCCTCCTATAAGAAGAGCGCCCGCGTGGTCGGCGAAGTGCTCGGTAAATACCATCCGCACGGGGACTCCTCGGTCTACGATACGATGGTGCGCCTGGCGCAGGATTTCTCCATGCGCTATCCGCTCGTCGACGGGCAGGGCAACTTCGGCTCGATCGACGGCGACTCCGCGGCGGCGATGCGGTACACGGAGGCGCGGATGACCAAGATCGCCGAGGAGATGCTCCGGGACATCAACAAGGAGACGG
>CAZXHQ010000092.1:0-10174 GCA_964640145.1 uncultured Rhodothermales bacterium
CAGCGATCAGGATAAGGCGGTTCACTATAGCCTCTATTACGAGGACTTCAAGAACCAGAATTTTCAGAGTGCACTACCGAACCTGAAGTGGGTCATCGAGAACTCCCCGGGCTATCCTCGCAACGACGATCGAAATTTCGAACGGCTGATCGAGACGTACGTCGGCATGGCGGAGACGGCCGAGGCCGAGGACACGAAGCAGGTGTATCTTGACTCGGCGCTCGTCTGGTATGACGAGTCCGTCGCGGCGATGTCGGAGGCCGGTATCGAATTCAACGAGGTTCAGTGGAAGGTCCGTAAGGGCCGCTTCGTCCAGGAGCACGCCGGCGCGTTGGGCGATAACGCTCCCAGCATTGCATCGATTTATCTCGAAGCGTTCGAGATGGCCGGCTGCGACATCGACCCGTACTACGTGCGCACGGTGATCGACGACTATGCGCGCCGCGGCGAGAAGCAACAGGCCGTCGAGATGACCGACCGGGCCGAGGAGTGCTTCGCTGACCACGCCGAGACGATGTCGTATATCAACCAGGTTCGCAACAGTCTCTTTACGTCTCCGGAGGAGCGGATGGAGTTTCTCGAGACGCGACTGGAGAGGGACCCCGAGAATCTCGACATAGCATCGGAGCTGTTCGACATCTACCTGGATCTCGAGTATCGCGAAGAGGCGGCCGATCTGGGCACCCGTCTCCTGGAGATAGAGGAGTCCGCACAGACGTACCGCCAGCTCGGCGAGCTGCACCTGCAGGACGGCGATACCGAGCAGGCGATCGCCTACTACGAGCAAGCCCTCGACATGCCGGGCGTCACCGACACCCAGCGCCGGGACATCCTCTATAACCTGGGTATCGCCAAGCAGCAGGACGGCGCTCTGTCCGAAGCTCGTTCCTTTTTCCGGCGCGCATTGGAGATCGATTCCAGCTACGGCCGGGCCTACATCGCCATCGGCGATCTGTACGCCACGGCCGTATCCGACTGCGGTTCGTTCGAGCGTGAAGACCGCGCCGTCTACTGGCTCGCCGTAGACTACTACCAGCGCGCGAAATCGAACGACCCCAGCGTCGCCGCCCAGGCCGATCAGAAGATCGCGACCTACCGGCGCAGCTTCCCGGACCAGGAGGCGCTGTTCTTCAAGAACTGGCAGCCGGGTGATTCCTACACGATCGATTACGGCTGCTACGGGTGGATTTCGGAAACGACGACCGTGAAGTCACCATCGTGATTCCATCTCACGCTCGGAAGGCCGGTTCGCCGTTGGCGGGCCGGCCTTTTTTTGTTGGTTTCGCTCGTTCTTGGCGCGAGTTTATTCGGTTCGGATGCTGCTCGCCTTGCCATTGCCCGGCCGGTTGGCGAATTTGGCCAGCATCCATCCGTAGGACTCAAAACGCTTGCCGCCAGCAGCCTCATGCAGATAGAACAAGTCGTCGCCCGGCAGATCCTCGACAGCCGCGGCAACCCTACCGTCGAGGTCGACGTCCACACGAGCGACGGCTGCCTGGGCCGCGCCGCCGTGCCCAGCGGCGCATCGACCGGCGAACATGAAGCCGTCGAGCTGCGGGACGAGGACAGCGACGTGTATTTCGGCAAGGGCGTCGAGCAGGCCGTGCAGAATGTCAACAAGACGATCGCGCTCGAGCTGACGGGCTGGAACGTGACGGACCAGGTGGCCATCGACGACTTCCTGGTCGAGCTCGACGGGACCGAAAACAAGGGTCGACTCGGTGCCAATGCCATCCTCGGCGTCTCGCTCGCCGTGGCGAAGGCCGCCGCCGAAAGCCTGGACATCCCGCTCTATCGCTACCTGGGCGGCGCAAACGCCTCGACGCTGCCGGTTCCGATGATGAACATCATCAATGGCGGTCACCATGCGGACAACAGCGTCGACATGCAGGAGTTCATGGTCATGCCCATCGGTGCCGGCACCTTCGGTGAGGCACTGCGCATGGGGGCCGAAGTCTTCCATACGCTCAAGCACGTCCTCAAGGAGAAAGGATACAGCACGGCCGTGGGGGACGAAGGTGGTTTCGCGCCCGACCTGCGTTCCAACGATGAGGCGATCGAGGTCATCCTCGAAGCCATCGACCACGCCGGCTACGAACCGGGTCGCGACATCTACCTGGCGCTCGACCCCGCTACCTCCGAGATGTACGAAGACGGCCGCTACGTCTTCTGGAAGAGCGATCCGGACAACAGGCGGACATCCGCGGACATGGTGGCGTTCTGGGAAAACTGGGTTCGCCAGTATCCCATTATCTCCATCGAGGACGGTTTGGACGAAAACGACTGGGATGGCTGGGCGCAGCTGACCGACAGCCTCGGGGACAGCGTCCAGCTCGTCGGCGACGACCTCTTCGTTACGAACACCGAACGGCTGCAGCAGGGCATCAGCGAAGGCGCGGCGAACTCCATTCTCATCAAGCTCAATCAGATCGGCACCCTGACCGAAACGCTCGAGGCGATCGAACTGGCACAGACGCACGGCTTTACGGCCGTCATCAGCCATCGCTCCGGAGAGACGGAGGATACCACCATCGCCGACCTGTCCGTGGCCACGAATGCCGGACAGATCAAGACCGGATCGGCCAGCCGCAGCGATCGTGTCGCGAAATACAATCAGCTGCTTCGCATCGAGGAAGATCTCGGTAATGCCGCCTCGTTCCTCGGCATCGACGCCTTCCGTCTCCGTGCGAGGGAGTAACCGATGAAAAAACGCCGTCGACCTCAACGCTCCCACTGGACCCGGCTCGGCCAGTCGATGCTTCCGTCGTCGATGACCGAATCCGAAAAGCGCCGGCTGCGCAATCGGGTTCTCGTATCGGCGGCCCTTCTCCTGGCCGTGTGGCTTACGTTCTTCGACAGCCACAGCCTGCTGAAGCGCGTACTGTGGCACCACGAATACAGCGAGCTAAGTGAGGAGAACGCTCGTCTGCAGGGTGAAATCGAGCGCCTGGAAATGGAAATCGCGAGAGGACTCTCCGACGAAGCCGTGGAAAGGATCGCGCGCGAAGAGTACGGCATGCGTCGACCCGGCGAGACGGTGTACCGCCTCCAGCAAGACGACTGACTTTCGTTCCACCGCCTTCCTGTTAGGCCGCTACCATGGAGTCGACGGGCACATCCGAGGATCACGAACGCGGCCAGTACGCCATCGGAATCGACCTCGGGGGCACCATGATCAAAGCCGCGCTCGTAGAGCGGGGTCGCGGCTTCCTCTTCGAGATGGCGCTCGAAACCGAGGCCGAGCGCGGCCCGGGGCACGTCCTCGACCGGATCGCCGATCTCGTTCAAGTCATCGAGGACGAAACGCCGGATGTCCCGATCAGCGGAATCGGCATCGGAGCACCGGGGGCCATCAACTGGGAGCGAACGTCCGTCCTGTATCCCCCGAATCTGCCCGGATGGGAAGTGGTCGACCTGCGCGCGGCCCTCCAGTCCCGTCTCAGCGACGAGCGGCCGGTCTTCGTGGAAAACGATGCAAATCTCGCCGGTCTCGGCTCAGCCCACTACGGCGAGGGTCGTCCGTACCCATCCTTTATCATGATCACGCTCGGCACCGGCGTCGGCGGAGCCATCATCTACGACAACAGGATTTTCCGCGGCACGACCGGCGCCGCCGGCGAGATCGGGCACGTCACCATCGACTTCAACGGAAACGTGGACCGGTACGGAATTGCCGGCGCCATCGAAGCATATCTCGGGCAGAAGTTCCTCTCACACTACGGTCGCTACAAGCTCCTTACGCGCTACGAAAGCAAGGTGCACGAGATGGCCGGCGAGGACCTGAAGGATCTCACACCGCTCATGCTCTACGAGGCTGCGCTCGACGGCGATGAAGCCGCGCGGGAGATCCTGAACTGGGCCGGGCACAAGCTCGGCGTGGTGCTCGGTTCGGCGATCTGTCTGCTCGACATCCGCAAGGTTATCGTCGGCGGCGGACTCTCGGCGGCCGGTGACTTCATTTTCCAGTCAGCGCGGCGCAGCGTCCGCGAGTACGTAATGCCCGACCACCGAGACGACGTCGAAATCGTTCGCGAAACCCTCGGTAACGAGGCCGGTATGCTCGGTGCCGCCCACCTGGTCTTTCAGTTTCTCGACGGACTCGAGGGAACGGCCGGCTAGACGGCATGGCATTTGCCGTCCACAGACGAACGCTGTATGTATCCCTATGCCCCCGTCTGCGCTGCCATGACCTGTGGCCGCCGAGTACTTCTCGTCTTCGTGCTGCTCCTGGCGGCGGCAACGTCGTCCCGTGCGCAGGATAGGGATCAGCCTGAAGAGCTTCCCACACCGGTTCAGGACCCGGCTGAAACGTCGACGGATACGCTTCGCGTCATTCCCCCTCCCGCTCAGCAGGCCCAGACGGCCGGTCCGACCCGTTCCTCGGCGCTGGACGAACCGGTCGAGTTCGGGGCATCCGACTCTCTCGTGATCGATTTCGGCGAGGACGGAGACGTGGGACGTCTCTACGGCGATGCTCGGGTGACGTCCGGCAACGCACGCCTTACGGCCTACCGAATCGACATTCTTTTCGATCTGGACGAACTCCGCGCCCGCGGTCTCAAGACCGATACGGGCGCGGTCGGCCGGCCGGCCTTCGCCCAGGAAAGCGAGTCGTTCGAGGGCTCCGAGCTCGCCTTCAACCTGAGATCCGAGCGCGGCCGCGTCGTGGGTGCGCAAACGAGCATCCAGGAGGGCTTCATTCGGGCCGACGTGGTAAAGGTCGACGAAGACAGCACGATTTACATCGCCGAGGGCAGCTATACGACGTGCGAATGCATCGAAGATCCCTCCTATTCGCTGCGATCGCGGAAGATGAAGATCGTCGACCAGGAATGGATCTATACGGGGCCCATCCAGCTCTACCTCTTTAACGTGCCCACTCCCCTCTGGCTTCCGTTCGGATTTCTGCCGGCGCAGGAAGGACGGCGGAGCGGCCCGCTGCCTCCCCAGTACGGCGAGGACGAACGAGGGTTCTATCTCCGCAACTGGGGCTGGTATCAGGCCATCAACGACTATATGGATGCGCAGGTGCAATTTGGACTGTGGACGCGCGGAAGCTGGCAGGTCAGTCCGCAGCTTCGCTACGCGAAACGCTATCTGTACTCCGGCCAGGTGTCTCTAGACTACGTGAAGAACCGGAGCGGAGAGCGGGGCGATCCCACCTTTTCCGAGTACGGTACCGGACGTATTCGCTGGAATCACAGCCAGGACCTCAACCCGACCTCACGCCTGACGGCGAACGTGGACCTCTCGTCGTCAAGCTACCTGCGCACCTCTTCGGAGCGGTATGACGACCGCGTTCGCCAGACAATACAGTCGAGCGCCGGCTACACGAAGAACTGGCGCCGGTCCGGCCGAAACCTGACGCTCAACCTGAGTCACCGGCAAAATCTCGCGTCCGGGAACGTCAACGTTCGGCTGCCGAGCCTCAGCTTCCGCCAGAATACGCGGCGGCCCTTCGAACGGGAAGACCGCACGGGCCGCGAGCGATGGTATGAACGCATCACGTACTCATATAGCGGAACGGTGGAGAACACGTATGACTTCGCCCCGACCGATACGGCGGACGTCTCCTGGTACGAGGCCATGTTCTCTCCGTCGAAGTACCGGCAGGCTACCGGCGGTGCGAACCCTTTCGAGTTCGAGGCCTCCCATCGGATCAATTCCGGAGCGAGCTTCTCGATCAGCCGGATTCCCGTCATCGACCGCACGGTCAGCCTCAACGTAAGCCCGAGCCTCAACTACACGGAAGACTGGTTCATCCAGACCGAACAGCGGCGCCTGGACGAGGATTCATCTCTGGTGGTCGAGAGCGTGCCGGACTTCCTGGCCCTGCGCCAGTTCTCCACCGGCGTCTCGGCCAACACGGTGTTCTACGGCCTCATGCCGCTGCGTCTGGGTGCCTTTCAGGGACTCCGCCATACGGTCCGGCCCACCATGAGCTTCAGCTACCGGCCGGACTTCTATTCGGATTTCTGGGGCTATACGGACACGTTTCTCAATGCCCAGGGCCGGCTCGAGCGATATCCGCTCGTCAGCGGCGTTCAGCGCGCCGAGCAGCGGTCGCTCAATTTCAACGTCGACAATATCTTCGAGACGAAGCGCGTTTCAGTGGATACGACGGGCCAGCAGCAAGAAGAGACCATTCAACTGCTCAACCTCGGCGCTGCGACCAGCTATAACTTCGCAGCCGACTCGCTGCAGCTCGACAATCTACGGCTGAACGCCCGCACGCAGATCGCGAATCGGTTCAACCTGAACGCGGCGGCCACCCTGTCGCCGTACGCGCTCAGCGCGGATCAGACGCGTGGGGTCGACCGCTTCCTCTTCGCCGACCGTCCTCTCCGTCTCGCCCGCCTTACGCAATTCCGGCTGAGCCTCAGCACCTCCTTTCAGAGCGAGCGGTCCGGGCCCGAGCGACCGTATTCCACGCCCAGCACCAGCGGCGCAGCCGCCGGTCTCGGCTTTCCGGGAACGGCGGATATGCCCGGACAGACGGCGATCGGCTCCGGCGACGTGTTCGAGGCGCCCTACTTCAACACGCCCCTCGGCTACGCGGATTTCGCGATCCCCTGGTCGCTCCGCCTCGATTTCAGCTACGGCTATTCCCGACCCTTCGGAACCACCACCACGACGGCCACCCTGAATACGAATTTCGACTTCAATCTGACGCCGGACTGGAAGATGCAGGGACGGTCCGGCTACGACTTCCGCGCAGGAGAGATCGTCCATACGAGCATCTCCATCCTGCGCGACTTCGACTGCTGGGAGATGGCCATCAACTGGATACCGTTCGGACCCTATCAGTCCTACAGCTTCGACATTCACGTGAAAAGCGGCCAGCTTCGTGATTTGCTGCGCCTTCGGCAGCCCCGCTCGGACGTAGAAGGTCGCTTCGGGAGGCTCCTCGACTGAGACGTCCATCCACGTCGCTGCCACCGCGGTGTCCCTTCTTGCGATCACGGAACGATCCGCGGACCGGGTCGGTTCGCCGGACTCGTAGAACGCTCTCCGCTCTCCCGCCTTACGGGCGCAGACTCGCCGTTGCAATAGCGGTTCTTTCGTCGAGACCTCTCGCCCGGGTATATCGGAATCGGCGGCCTGCGCTTGCGCCGACCGCACGCGTACCGTATTCTTCGTAGATTGACGATCCCGAAACGATTCACAGGTGCCGGGCGCTACCGGAAACCGGCGCTCCCGTGTGGAATACAAGTCGTTTTAGGAAATGCATCCCTGCAGCAAGCGCGTTTCTCGCGCGACTGAGAAGCCGTACGCTGCCATTTTGGCGTTTACGTTGTCACTAACCAGGCTCCCGCCCGGTTGCCACGCTCTGATCGCATGATTGCAGAACGTCTCCAGGCTCTCCGCCGCCGCCTCACCCGTTCCCGCACGCGGGGCGCCCGGCAGACCGCTCTCGACAGCACGCTTTCCAGGCGCCTTTTCAACATGTTTGAGCGCGACATGGACCTGGCGGAAATCCACGGGATTCACTTTTACGTGCACAACAGCGTCGTGACGCTGTACGGCACGGTGCGGCATGAGCTGGACCGGGAGCTGCTCGTCTCGCTCGTACGCGATGTGGCCGGCGTAAAGGGCGTCGTGGCGCACCTTCAGCTCGTCGAATCCCGCTTTCAGCAAACGGCCGATGCCCTGAAGGATTAACTTCCGGCCCGGCGCACCCACGCGTTTTCCACGCGGGTGAATCCCAGGTGCTCGTAGTAGCTGGCTGAAATGTCGGAATCCCGCAGCACGAGGTCCGTCCCCGCGCAGCGGTCCAGCACGGCATTGATGAGCGCTTTGCCCACACCGAGACGCTGTACGTCCGGCTCCACGGCCAGGTCACACAGGTAGCTGAACAGCACACCGTCGGTCAGCACGCGCGCGATGCCGACGACGTGGCCCTGGTGCCAGGCCGTCAACACGAGCGACGCATTCTCGAACATTTCCCAGATCTCGTCGTGCGCCTTCACGGCACGGAGGAGGGGCGCACGCCGGTAGAGCGTCGCTATCCGCGGGGGGCTGAGGCCCTCGAGGCCTTCTCGGATGTCGAGATCTTCGATCTCCTCCTGTTTCTCCCTCTCGCGAGTCAGCCTCGCCATGTCGATCGTTCCTTTTGTTGACGACGTCAATCGCCCGACCGGCCAGGTTCCGCCGGTGCGTCATCCCGGTCGTCCTCGACCCAGCGCACCGACCCCGCACGCAGCTTGATGCGATCCGCCGGGGCCTGCCGAGGGTCGAGCCATGCTCGCAGGCGGGAGCCGTCCATGTCGACCCACCATTCGGCCAGCGTGCCTAAGAACTGCCTGCTGACGACGCGTGCCTCGATGCCGTCCGGAGACGGCAGAAAATGCTCCGGCCGAACGGACAGGACCCGTCCGTCCGGAGGATCCTCTCCGGCCAGACGTGAAGCCAACCGTCGATCACTAACAATGTTGCTTCCACCCAAGAATTCGGCGACGAAGGCCGTCCACGGTTCCTGGTAGAGCTGCTCCGGCGCGCCGACTTGAATGAGGCGCCCGGCTTTCATCACGGCGATGCGGTCCGACAGGGCCAGCGCCTCCTGCTGATCGTGCGTAACGTACAGACTCGTCGTCCCCAGCCGGTGCTGAATGACCTTCAGCTCTCTCCGCGTCTGCTCTCGCAGGGCGACGTCCAGATTCGAGAGGGGTTCGTCGAAGAGCAGCACGTCCGGCTCGACGGCCACGGCCCGAGCGAGCGCCACGCGCTGCTGCTGCCCCCCGGAAAGATCCGTAACGGGACGCTCCATCAGCCGGTCGAGCTCCACCCAACGGAGGGCCTCCTTCACCCGCTCTCGCCGCCGGCCCGCCTCTACTTTTCGCACGCGCAGCCCGTAGGCGACATTCTCCCCGACCGTCATCGTCGGAAAGAGGGCGTAGCTCTGGAACACCATGGCCGTGGGGCGGCGCTGCGGGTTCAGATCCGTCACGTCCCGACCGGCGATGTAGATCCTCCCGAAATCCGGCCGCTCGAACCCTCCTACCATGCGGAGCAGGGTCGTCTTCCCACAGCCGGACGGCCCGAGCAGCGAGAAGAACTCTCCCGGCCGTACCTCGACCGATACGTCGTCCACAGCGAGCACGGAGCCGAACCGCTTCGTAACGCCGTCGAGCGTGACCGCCGTTTCCATCTGTGGGGATAAGCTCAACGGACCGGGCGGACTGGACCAGACGATAGGCGAGGCCCCCTGCGACGGAATCAGGCGGTCACCGACGAATCGAGCGCGCGCGTCACCTTGTCGGCTGCTCCTTTCAGCAGGATGGCCGTCTCGATCTCCAGGTCGCTTTCCTTCAGGATCTGCTGCCCATCCTCGGCATTCGTGCCCTGGAGGCGCACGATGAGGGGCACGTCGATCTCCACGTTCTTGGCCGCCTCCACGACCCCGGACGCCACGCGGTCGCAGCGGACGATCCCCCCGAATATGTTGACAAGAATGGCCTGCACGTTCGGATCCTTCAGAATGAGTCGGAACCCGGCTTCCACCGTCTCCGCACTCGCAGAACCGCCCACGTCGAGGAAGTTAGCCGGTTCGCCGCCGGCGAGCTTGATTACGTCCATCGTGGCCATGGCCAGCCCGGCCCCGTTCACCATGCAGCCGACGTTACCGTCGAGCCGAATGTAGTTGAGATCGTGGTCGCTGGCCTCGACCTCCAGCGGATCCTCTTCGTGGATGTCGCGCAGCTCCGCCAGATCGGGATGCCGGTAGAGCGCATTGTCGTCCAGGTTGATCTTGGCATCGACGGCCACGAGATCGCCGGTCTTCGTCTGCACGAGCGGATTGACCTCCACCAGCGAGGCGTCCATATCCGCATACGCGTCGTAGAGGGTGGAGATGAACCGGACGGCCTGCTTGAACGTCTTGCCTTCAAAACCGAGCCGATAGACAAGTTTTCGCGCCTGGAAGGACTGCAGTCCGATGGACGGATCGATCCAGGCTTTCATAATCCTCTCGGGCGTCTCCTCGGCCACCTTCTCGATCTCCACGCCACCTTCCGTCGAGACCATGATGACGTTCATGCTCTTCTGACGATCGAGCGTCACGCCGACGTAGAACTCCTTCTCGATCGCTGCGGCATCGGCGATGAGCACGGCCCGGACCTGTTGGCCGTCCGGGCCGGTCTGATGCGTGACCAGATTCATCCCCAGGATCGCATCG
>CAZXHQ010000093.1:0-10173 GCA_964640145.1 uncultured Rhodothermales bacterium
ATTGGCTGCGTCATGAAAACGAATGGCATCCAGATAATCGCTTTGATCATGCTGCTGCTGGCAGGAACGGGCTGCGAAGGCTCCGGCGGCGCTTCCGAGACCGGCGGGGAGATGGCCGTCGACGCGTCCATATGCGACGAGAACGACGGGGGTATCACGCTGTCCGACGGATTCTGCGCGGTAGTGGTAGCCGATACCCTCGAACGCCTCCGCCACATCGTCGTGCGCGAGAACGGCGACGTGTACGTGGCCCACCGGCAGGCCACCGAAGACGGCGGCATTACGGCCCTGCGCGATGCGGACGGTGACGGCAAAGCCGACACCATGGGCACGTTCGGCCCTATCGCCGGCACGGGCCTGGCCATCCACGACGGCTACCTGTACGCCTCGACGGACACGTCCGTACACCGCTTCATGCTTTCGGAGGATCTGGTCCCCACGGGCGATCCGGAGCTGATCGTCGGCGATCTGCCCGTCCAAAGCTCGCATGCCGCCAAGTCGATCACCATCGACGATGTCGGAAATCTCTACGTGAACGTCGGCGGCCCGTCGAATGCCTGCCAGCAGGAGGCGAGGTCGCCGGGCTCCGCGGGGCAGGATCCCTGTCCGCAGCTCGAGCGCCAGGGTGGCGTCTGGCTGTTCCATGCGGATACTCCGAATCAGACGCAGGTCGCGGACGGACACCGCTACTCGATGGGCATCCGTAATGCGGTCGCGCTCGAGTGGAGTCCGATCTCCGGCGACCTGTATGCCGTCCAGCACGGACGCGATCAGCTCCACCAGCTCTGGGATGACCTGTATACGGAGGAGCAGAGCGCCGAGCTGCCCGCCGAAGAGATGTTCAGGCTCAGTGAGGGTGCGGACTTCGGGTGGCCGTACTGCTACTACGACCACCAGCAGGGACAGAAGGTGCTGGCGCCCGAATACGGCGGCGACGGCCAGGAGGTCGGCCGCTGCGCCGACAAGCAGGATCCGATCGAAACGTTTCCAGGCCATTATGCGCCCAACGACCTCGTTTTTTACGCGGGGAGCCACTTCCCGGATCGATACCACAACGGCGCCTTCATCGCCTTTCACGGCTCGTGGAACCGGGGTCCGTTGCCGCAGGAGGGCTACCAGGTCGCGTTCGTCCCTATGGGCGAGGATGGCCAGCCGACGGGAGAATGGGAGACGTTCGCCGACGGCTTCAAGGGCACCGACGTGCTGGAAAGTCCCGGTGACGCCGCCCACCGACCGACGGGCCTCGCAGTTGGACCGGACGGCACGCTGTACGTGACCGACTCCGTAGACGGCCGCATCTGGCGCATCATATACGCCGGAGACATGTAGCTCCTCGATCCGGCGTGGAGGCGGCCCCGCCGGAACACTGCCGCGTTTCCGGCGGGCTTCTCTTTCTGGTCCGATCCGGAGGATGCTCGTAAAGAACGGGTAACTGCAGAAACGCCGCGCCGCTTCGAGAGATAGAAGCCTGCGCAACCGTTTCCGAGGCGTACCCGTGGTGGAAAACGACCGGTCCGATATCTCAGACGTCCCCGAACCGAGCATGGAGCCCGAAGACTATGCGCGGTGTGCCGGGCTCACGTATGTCTCGGATTCCGATCCCGGCATTCGCCGCAAGCCGTGGGGTCGAGGGTTCACCTACCTCGATCCGTCAGGGGACCATATACGGGATGACGACCTGCGGGAGCGGATCGATCGGCTGGCCATACCCCCCGCGTGGACCGACGTATGGATCTGCCCGGACCCGGCCGGACACCTCCAGGCGACGGGCCGAGACGATGCCGGGAGAAAGCAGTATATCTACCATCCCGAGTGGGAGCGCGTGCGCAACGAGGGAAAGTTCGCGCGAACCATCGAGTTCGGTGCGGCGCTTCCTCAAATCCGAGAGCGGGCCGAACGCGATCTACGGAAGCGGCGCTTATCCTTCGAGAAGGTCCTCGGCGCCGTCGTCTTCCTGCTCGATCGCACCCTCATCCGCGTGGGCAACAAGACGTATGCCGCGGAGAACGGCTCGTTCGGGTTGACGACGCTTCGTGACCGCCACGTCGACTTCACGGGCACGCGCTGCACCTTCGAATTCGCGGGGAAGCGCGGCAAGAAGCATACCGTGGTCGTCGACGACCAGCGGCTCGCTCGAGTGGTCCGCCGTTGCCGCGAGGTGCCGGGATACGATCTCTTCCAGTATTACGGCGACGGCGAAGAACGCGACCGGATCGACTCCACCGACGTGAATGAGTATCTTAAACGAATCAGCGGCCGCGATTTCACGGCCAAAGACTTTCGTACCTGGGGAGCCAGCGTGCGCGCAGCTGTCTACCTGTACGAGCAACGCTCGCCGAAGACGGACCGAGACGCCGAACGCCACGTCGTCGAGATGGTGAAGCACGTTGCCGAACATCTCGGCAACACGCCGGCCGTCTGCCGCGCTTATTACATCCATCCGCAGATCGGCCGCGCCTATCTCGGCCGCGATTTTCGGGATCGGTTTCAGGACGGGCTTTCCCTCGATCCGCACCCCCACCTCGACCGGGAGGAGCGGGCGCTGCTCCATTTCTTCGGCGCCCAGCCCGAACGCCTTTCGTAAGTCGGATCTCCATCCGATCCGGCCCTCCGTGACGTCGCCGACCGGTGCGTTTGCAGTCTCCCATTCGTGCAGCCGGCCGCCCTGCCCTCGCAGCCTACGGCAGCCTCGTCGCAACGCCCGACTGCGACCAGCCACCTCGTGCGCGCCGGAGGAGAAACTCGCAACCGACCGAAGCCCGCCGCCCCGTGCCCTCGCCACGTTCCTCAGCGTACAGCCTGCCGTCTGCGCCTGGCAACCTACGGCAGCCCACCTACTATAGAGAGCAAGCCTTTACACGCGTTTCACCAAAAAAAATGGCTCGGAAGCGCTTTTGATAACTAATAAATTTTGACAGATAGGTAGTTATGCCTTAGAATGTTTGCCGAACGGGGTAATCTTTCTAAGGATCTTAACCACTCAGCTCAATATCTGTCATGCGTCGCTACCTCATACCCTCTCTTCTACTGTTACCGCTTGCAGAGCCCGCGTTGGCGCAGGACGCGGCCTCCGCACCGGCGATTTCCAGCGCTGACACCGCGTGGATGCTGATCGCCACGGCACTCGTCCTGTTGATGACGCCGGCCCTGGCCTTTTTCTACGGCGGGCTCGTGCGTTCGAAAAACGCGCTCAATACGATGATGATGTGCTTCGTCTCGCTCGGCGTTGCGGGCGTGTTGTGGGCGTTGATCGGATACTCCCTGGCGTTCGGAGAGGGGGGCGTCCTCGTCGGCGACTTCTCCATGGCGTTTCTCAGCGGGGTCGGACTCGAAGCCAGCGGCACGATACCGCATCTTCTCTTCATGGCATTTCAGGGGACGTTCTTCATCATCACGGTGGCGCTCATATCGGGCGCCGTGGTCGAACGCATGCGCTTTTCGGCCTACCTGATGTTCATGGTGCTCTGGAGCCTCCTGGTCTACGCGCCGGTATGCCACTGGGTGTGGGGCGGCGGCTGGCTGGGAGAACTCGGCGCCCTGGACTTCGCCGGGGGCGCGGTGGTCCACATCAACGCCGGCATCGCCGCCGTCGTCGCGGCGCTCCTTCTCGGCACGCGCAAGGACTACGGACGTCAGGCGCTGCTTCCGCACAACGTACCTTTCGTGCTGTTGGGCGCCGGCATGCTCTGGTTCGGCTGGTTCGGATTCAACGGCGGCAGCGCGCTGGCCGCCGACGGCATCGCCTCCCTGGCGTTCGTCAATACGATGCTGGCCCCGGCAGCCACGCTGGTGGTCTGGGCCCTGATCGAGCTGGGCCGCACCGGCAAGGTGACCGCCGTCGGCCTCGCCACGGCCATCGTGGTCGGTCTCGTAGCCGTCACGCCTGCGGCAGGCTTCGTGTCGCCGACGTCCGCCATGCTTCTGGGCGGCATTGCGGCCGTGCCCTGCTACTTCGCAATTCACTGGAGAGCGCGGACGCGTCTCGACGACTCGCTGGACGTATTCGCCGCCCACGGCATCGGTGGCATCACCGGTGCGCTGTTGACCGGGGTATTTGCGCAGGCCACGTGGAGCGGCGGCGCCGACGGTCTGCTCTACGGCAATGCCGAACAGCTCGGGATTCAGGCGATCTCCGTCGTAGCCGTGCTGCTCTACAGCGGCCTGATGACGCTCGGCATCCTGAAAGGATTGAGCTTCGCGATGGCCCTCCGACCCGACGAGTCGACGGAGGGGCTCGGCATGGACATCGCCAACCACGGCGAGGAAGCCTACACGGACGGCGAAGGAGCCGTGCTGCTCCTCGACGATGAGATGCGTGCGGCCCCCAGGCCGGCCGCATCCCCCGAAATGACTCCGTCCGTTGCCTAAACCGAAGCGAGAAAACCGATGAAACTGATAAAAGCGATCATCCGTCCCGACAAACTCAACGAGGTGCTCACCGCCCTCTTCCAGGCCGACGTACACGGCCTAACCGTTACGCGCGTGCGCGGACACGGCGGCGAGACCGAGCAGGTCGAGACGTACCGCGGAACGACCGTCAAGATGGAGCTGACCGACAAAGTCATGCTCGACATCGGCGTCTCCGAGTCGTACGTCGAGCGGGCGGTACAGGCCGTGCTCGCCGCATCCCGCACCGGCGAGGTGGGCGACGGCAAGATCTTCGTCCTCCCCGTCGAGAAGATCTACCGCATCCGCACGGGCGAGGAAGACAAAGCCGCCGTGACGCCCGTTTCGGCCTCGGCGAGCGCCTAGCACCGCGGCGCCGCGACCGCGCTCTCGCGCCGGCCGCCGCCCCCTGCGACCCACGGCAAACTCGGCGCTCCCATAAGCTCCGTCCGGAGCGGACCGCGCCCGTGCCCACCAAGGCCGCCCCTTCCGGGGGCGGCCTTGCTGCGCCGGCGGTCGGGGTGGACAACCGCGGCCAAGGGCGCGGGTGGGCAATCGCTCGCGGACAGGGGCCCGACCAGGCGTGCTTCCGGGATGCCGGCCCATCAATGCCGCCGTATCGGACCACGGCTGTAGACTAGCGAGGCACGCTCGTACTGCAGACGCCAGCTTCCCGGCCGCTCCCGGCTCAGCCGCCGGATGATGACCGGCCGCCCCTCCTCATCGGCACTCGGCCATTCAAACAGGTCGCCGGACAATACCTCCTCGACGGTCGGCGACGGCGCACCGGTCGATTCGCCGTCGTAGAAGATCGTGGCGAGATCGGCCTCGGGCTCGGGAAGCGCACACCGAGCCGCCTCAGAGGCCCGGCGGCAAAAGACGCGATGACCGTAGGGCGTAAAAAGAGACGGCTCCCATTTCGACAATAGATGGAGCGTGTCGTAGAGACGGTCGTCGAGATCCCCGCGACGCACCCGGAGCACTACGTCCACCTTTCCCGTACCCAGGGCAAGCGCATCGTTATCCTCCACGACGGCCGTCTCCAGGTTTTCCGTCGTATCCGTATAATCGATGGCGATGCGCCGCGTGCCGAGGTCGATCAAGAAATCGAACCGACAGCTGGAGTAAGCCGCCCATACGGCCGCCTTATAGGTCAGCGACGCAGCCGGCACCAGATACGCAACCAGGTGCCGAGCCATCACATCGTCGAGCCGGCTCTCATAAGGCGGATCGTAGAAGAGGGTCACGCTCGTCCGTTGATGCGGTTTCGAAAATACTTCCGGACCAGCGTGTTCGATCGAAGCCGGTGCAGCGGCTTCCTGGACGGCCTGTTCCATGACGGCTACCTCGTTCGGTTTCTTATTGCGTACGTGATGCGATTCGTCCTTTATTTGCGAGCGCGAACCGCCGTGCGGCCGGCTCGCCTATCCACACACAGAAGGTACAGATATAGGCGTGACACTGTTTTGTCATACCCCATCAAACATTTATTACACATATGGCCAAGGGGGGTCGCCTGGGCGGTCCTGGCCGTCCTGGCGGCAGTGGGGGAAGCGCACGCCCAGGGATTCGGGATCCTCACCGGCCGGAACCACCCCGAGCTCAGGTGGCAGGTCGCCGAGACCGAACACTTTCGCATCCTCTACCCCGCCCACCTTCAGGGCATCGAGGCGGAGGCGGCGCCGATTGCGGAAGCCAGCTACGAAGCGCTCTCGCAGAATCTGGAGACCGAGTTCGATCGCCGCATCGACATCTACCTTTCCGACGAAGACGAGATCGCGAACGGGTTCGCGGTGCCCATCGGGAGGGGCCATACCAACATCTGGGTGCGTGTACCCGAGTTTGCTCGATCGGTGACCGGGGCCGAGAAGTGGCTCCGCTTCGTCATCGCACACGAGGTGGCACACATCTTCCACTACCGGAAAGTGTTCGACCGACCCCGATGGCTCGGCTATCTGCTCGGCGATCCGCTTCCACGGTTCTGGGCGGAGGGCATCGCCCAGTATGAAACCGAAGAGTGGACGGCCCTGCGCGGCGATCGCTGGCTCCGCACCGCCGTCCTCGATGACCGGCTCTCGTATAGTGATGAACAATCGCTCTGGAACGGGCGGCTGCTCTATGCCGTGGGCAGTTCGCAGGTACGCTATTTCGCCGATCGCTACGGCGATTCTACGCTCACAGACGTCCTGGAGCAGCGCAAACCGGTCCTCTTCGGATTGGCCCGCGTGCACGACTTCTACGACGCCTTTCGCGACGCGACGGGCTCCTCCTACCGGTCCTTCTACGACGACTGGAGACGGCACGTGAACGTCTATTACAATACGCTGGCCTCACAGCTAGAAAACGTGGACTCGCTCGGGACCGAGCCGCTCGATCTGCCCGGCCAGTATACCTTCGATATCGCCTACAGCCCGGATACGTCCCACGTAGCCGTCCTCGCGCTCACCTCGCTGCGGCGACCAGTACGGCGACTCTTCGTCGTAGATCGAGAAACGGACGCCGTGGAGATCGTCGCCGAAGGCTCTATCGAGGCTCCCGTGGCATGGAGTCCGGACGGGCAGCGCATCGCCTATTCGAGGCTGCACCGGGGTCGCTACGGCTCGCTGCTGCGGGACCTCTACCTGGTCGATCGCGACGGCTCGAACCGAAAACCGATCACGGCGAACCGGCGGGCGGGCTCTCCGGCGTTCTCGCCCGACGGCGACCGCCTCGCCTTCTCCGCCTCGGATGGTGGAACGGAGAACATCTACCTGCTCGATCTCACCACCGGGTCCGCCGAGCCGCTCACACGGTTCAGCGGCGACGTGCAGATCGCCTCGCTCCGCTGGCACCCGGACGGGCGAGAACTTCTCTTCAACCGATTCCGGCCCGACGGCCGGCGCGACGTCGCCGTGCTGAATCTGGCCACCGGCCGGATTACGTCGCTGACGAGCGGCCGGCACGACGACCGCAATCCGGTGTACGGGCCCGACGGCTCGAGCATAGCCTACGCCTCGCTCCGAGACGACGTGCCGAACGTCTTCGTTCACGACCGCACGACACCCCGCCACGAGCGAGTCACCGCTCTGGCGGTCGGTGCGACCGTGATGGACTGGCTTCCGGCCGACTCGCTCTATCCCTCCGGCTCGCTCGTTATATCTTCGGCGGCTACCAAGGCCGCCGACCGGGCTTACCGCATCGACGCCGACCGGCGGACCGGCGAGGTGCAAGCCACGGTTCCGCCTGAATACGCGACCTGGACGCGCCGCCGTCCGCCTGCGACCATTCCACCTGCAATTGCACCGGACGCCGACCTCGTCCTGTCGCGCTACGAATACCGGTCATGGCGAAACCTGCGTCACGTCGCGTCGCTGGCCTTTCCGTACGCGAGCATAGGCCGCAACTTCGACCTGCGGACGGCCTGGGGACTGGCGGGACTGAGCGCGTGGGTCGAGCCGCTCGGAAAGCACACCGTCTTCCTGGCGGGCGGCATCTCCGTTCCCGACCCGCTCCGGGAGAGCTTCGCCGTCGCCTCGTATGTCAACAACCAGTGGCATCCGAGCATCAGCCTGAACCTGTACCGCTTGCCCGGCGCCGCACAGGTTTACGGGGACGACCTCCTCGTCGAAGCCTTTGCCGGAGGGGATCTTTCCATGACCTGGCCGCTGGATTGGTCGGATCGGCCCTACTCGTCGCACACGCTCTCGGCGCGGCTGCGGGTCGTCGACGTGCAGGCGCTCACCACCGGCTCCTTCGTCCGCGCCGCCGTTCCGCCGCCCGAGGAAGGGCAGCAGTTCGACCTCCGCCTGGCGCTTACCTGGCGTAAGCAGCGGCCGTACTGGAACAACATCATCCATCCCCTCGACGGACTCGGCCTTCGCTTCCAGATGACCGGTGCAGTGCGGGTGATGGGCACCGACACAGAGTACGTCCGGGCAGACGTCTCGGCCTTCGGCGTCTTCGACGGCATCGGCCTGCACCGGCTGTTCCTGTACGGCCGCGCCCAGGCTCAGCGCGGCGACCCCTTCAACCAGAATTTCGTCGGCCTCTCCCGCCACGACGCCGTGCGGCTCACGCTGCCGAATGAGGTCCCGCTGCTGCTCGGAGAATCGGAGCGCGTGCGAGGCTATCGACGCTATGCGCTGGGCGATCGCATGCTGTTCGGAACGGTCGAGTACCGCGTCCCGCTGGCGTCCAGCATGCAGACGACGCTCCTGGGCGTGGCTTCGCTGGGCAGCCTCGCCGGCGCCGTGTTTGCGGACGCGGGGGCGGTCTGGACGGGCGGACGGCCCTTCGGCGAGGTCAAGCGGCTCGGTGTCGGAATTGAACTCAAGAACGCGCTTCGACTGGCCGGCATTCGCCTGGCCCACGCGCTCGGCGCCGCGCAGCCGGCGTCGAGCGTCGGGGACCGTTCGAACTACGAAGTGTATTACCGCATACGAACGACGCTCCCTTTCTGATCGACGCGACATGCCTTCTTCGGTTGGACATGCCCTGGCCGGACTTGCCGTTTCTCGCCTCTTCGGCGAGCAGAACAACTGGCTGTACGTGCTGCTGGCCACGAGCGCGGATCTGGACATTGCCGCGGCAGCCCTTCGCCATCGGCCCGTCGATTATGGGCGAAGGCGCTCGCACAGCATCGGGGGCGCCCTGGCGGTCGGGGCCGCATCCGGAGGGGCCGCGTGGCTCGCGGGAGGGGCGTTCGTTTCGAGCGCAGCGAAAGGGGCAACGGCCTATGCCACGCATCTGGCTCTCGACTACTTCGGGAAGGAGGCCGACGAGGGTCTACCTTTGTTCTGGCCCTTCTCTTCACGTACATTTGCAGCAGAGCGCCCGATTTTCCGAACCATCTACAGCTCCCGAGACCATTTTATCCGGGGCCTGCTGACGCGTCGCAACCTGCGGCGGATCCTGCGCGAGATCGCGATCGTCGCGCCGGCCGTCGTCATGACCGACCTAGTCCGTCGCAGCGGCCGGCTTCTTATCCGATGACGTTCGATGTGGACGGCGCCGCTCCTTCACTGTGAAGACAGGTACGTGCGACAGGCGTACGACCTTCTGGGCGACGCTCCCCATGAGCAGCCTGCCGAGCCCCGTGCGGCCTTGAGAGGCCAGCACGATCAGATCGCACCGGCCCTCCTGAGCGAATTCTAGAATCCGCCGCGGCGGGTTGCCCACGCGCACGTGAGGACGGACGGTGAGCCCGTTCATCGGCAGCCCTTCCAGCGTTTTTCGCAGCGCGCCTTCGGTGCGCTGCACATACAGAGAGGCGCCGGGAGAGAGGGGCTCGACGCCGTAGATCGTCGGCAGTACAGCTTCTTCGATGACGTGCAGCAGGTCCATCTGTGCGCCGTATGCATGGGCGAGCTCGAGGGCGGCCTCGACAGCGCCGTGGTCCGAGAAATCGACCGGGACGAGAATGCGACGCACGTGATCTTTCCACCCGGCGCCTTCCTTGCACCCGACCGTCAGCACCGGACAGGCGGCATGGCGAACGACGTCCTCCGCAACGCTGCCCGAGAGGAGATGGTCGATCCCTGTACGGCCATGCGTGCCCATTACGATCAAGTCCGCCTCGTGATCGCGGGCATAATCGAGAATGCCGTCGACAGGCGAACCCGCCAACATTCGGCTGTGAACAACCGAGGCGTCGTCGACGTCCTCAGCGTCGTACGCATCCGACCATACGCCGTCCTCCTCGGGCCTCAGATCCATATAGTCGAGCGGGTCCTCCGTCGGCGGACCATCCCCCGGCGCCACGTTCAGCACGTGCAGCTCGGCATGGTACCGCGCAGCAAGGTACGACGC
>CAZXHQ010000094.1:0-10165 GCA_964640145.1 uncultured Rhodothermales bacterium
CGTCTTCCTCGGCAACTTCGTGCCGATGATCCCGGACTTCATCCAACAGAGGACGGCCTACATGCTGCGCCTCACGGAGGTGCTCGGTGCATGATGTTCCACGCCGTCGCGCCGGCGGAGTCGCCGTGCTGGACCAGGAAATCGTTTCCCCCGGTCCGCGCGATTGTTTCCGAAGCGCGAGCGCCGCGTCGGCGCCCACGGGGCGCCTCCAGAGAGCGGCCGGACCGGGAGCCTGTTTCTGATTTTGGGCACCGTTTTTTCAATACGGTGCTACGTTCTTTAGAGCAGGCAGTCTACGATGAGCCAGGACCGCGACAGCAAGACCTTTGACCCGACGCCGAAGCGGATTCAGAAAGCTCGGGAAGACGGCAACGTATTTCGCTCGCAAGAGACCACGGCGATCGTCATGCTCACGGCCGGCGTCGTGATGCTGATCGTAGGGATGCCGTACGGATTCGCCGCCCTCAAGACGCTGGCGAGGCGCGTCTTCATCGACGCTGCGAATCCCCACTTCAGCGTCAGCGAGATCCCGGTCATCATCACGGACCTCGGCAGCCAGACGGCCATCATCCTCGCACCCTTCCTGGGGGGCCTGTTCGTAGCGGCGATCGCCGTTAATCTGTCGCAAACCGGCTTTAATCTGACCGGAAAGCCGCTCATCCCCAAATCCGAGCGCGTCAGTCCGCTGAAGGGATTGAAGCGCATTTTTTCGGCGCAGGGCCTGTTCACCTTCGGCAAGGCGCTCGTCAAGATCGCGATCATCGGACCCATCTCGTACCTCACGATCAAGAAACACATGCCCGAGATTCTGGTCCTGCACACGCGGGACCTGCCGGACATCCTCACCACCGGCACGTCGTGGATCGTGGTGCTGCTCTTCAAGCTCATCGCCATCCTGGCGCTGCTCTCGGCAGCCGACTTCGCCTTCGAGAAGTGGCGCTACAAGCGCGATCTGAAGATGTCGAAACAGGAGATCAAAGACGAAGCGAAGGAGCAGGAAGGGAATCCGGAGATCAAGGGCAAGCGGCGTGAAAAGGCGCGGGAGATCGCAAGGCGCGGTCGGCTCGATCACGCTGTAATGAAATCCGACGTCGTGGTGACCAACCCGACGCACTATGCGGTCGCGCTGCGTTATGACCCCGTGCAGGCCGACGCACCGGTCGTCCTCGTGAAGGGGATCCGCAAGCGCGCCCTCCGGATCAAGGAGCTGGCGCGCGAACACGACGTGCCGACTATCGAGGATCGACCGCTCGCACGAGCGCTGTACGCCAGCGTCGATGAGATGGATATCATCCCCGAAGAGCTCTACCCCGCCGTCGCCGCCCTGCTGGCGGAGATTTACCGCCGGCAGAACCGATGAAGTGGTGAACCGCGGCGCGCGACGTCCTCCCCCCCAACCCAACAGGATACAAAACGTGAACAGTCTCGCTTCGCCGGTAGACGCTCCGGCCCCCTTCAAGCTCGTCAATACCGAGATGATGGTGGCCAGCGGCATCGTGCTCGTCCTGATGGTGATGGTCGTGCCGCTGCCCGCCTTCATGCTGGACATGCTGCTGGCCACGAATATCGCCATCAGCCTGGGGGTGCTGCTGACCGCATTCTACGCACAGCGTCCGCTCGAATTCGCCGTCTTTCCGGGGCTGCTGTTGATCACGACCCTTTTTCGCCTGTCGCTTAACGTAGCCTCCACGCGTCTCATCCTCAGCCAGGGCGACGCGGGCGCACTGATCACGGCCTTTGGAAATTTCGTGGTCGCCGGCAATTACGTCGTAGGCGCCATCATCTTTCTCGTGCTCGTGCTTATCAACTTCGTGGTCATCACGAAGGGGTCCGGCCGTATCGCCGAGGTGGCCGCACGCTTCACGCTCGACGCCCTCCCCGGCAAGCAGATGGCCATCGATGCGGACCTCAATACCGGCTTGATAGACGAGCGGCAGGCCATCCGGCGGCGAGAAGAAATCACGCGCGAGGCCGACTTCTATGGAGCCATGGACGGCGCGAGCAAGTTCGTTCGCGGTGACGCGATCGCAGGCCTCATCATCACGGCCGTCAACATCGTCGGTGGTCTCATCATCGGCGTGGCGCAGGTCGGCCTCTCCTTCGGCCAGGCCGGGGAGACCTATACGCTCCTATCGATCGGGGACGGCCTGGTATCGCAGATCCCGGCACTCCTGATCTCCACGGCGGCAGGCATCATCGTGTCGAGAGCAAGCGGCGACGGGAACCTGGCCAGGGATTTCGAGGGGCAGCTCTTCAAGAAGGCACACCCGATTCTCATCACGGGCGCGTTCCTGGCCGTGCTCGGTCTGGTCCCCGGGCTTCCTCTCGTGCCGTTCTGGCTCCTCGCGGCCGGAACGGTTCTCCTCGGCCGCAACCGTGCTCAACTGCAGACCAAAGAACACCAGTCCTATCTCGACGCGGCCCGGGAGGAACGAGACGAGGATCCCAAAGACACGCCGTCGGACTTCCTGCTCGTCGATCCGCTTGAGCTCGACATCGGATATGCGCTCATCTCGATCGTCGATCCCGATCAGCAGGGAGACCTCCTCGAGCGCGTGAAGATGCTCCGGCAGCAGCTGGCGCTCGAGCTCGGCATCGTCATACCTCCGGTACGCATCCGGGACAACGTCAGCCTCGACTCGAACCGCTACGTGATCAAGATGCGGGGCAACCCGATCGCCGAAGGGGAGGTGATGCCCGGCTACTTCCTGGCCCTTCTTCCTGAGGAGATGGAGTCGCCTCCTCCCGGGATTCGCGTAGAAGACCCCACCTTCGGCCTTCCGGCCGTCTGGATCGCCGAGCGCAACCTCGACGAGGCGGAGCGTCTGGGGCTGACGGTCGTGGAAGCGCCTGCAGTCATCACCACGCACCTGCTGGAAGAGCTCCGCAAGGTAGCCTACCGGCTGCTCGACCGCCAGGAAGTAAAGAAGCTCGTCGACAAGGTAAAAGAGACGGCGCCTGCCCTGATCGAGGAGCTCGTCCCGAACGTGCTGTCCCTCGGCGCCATTCAGAAGGTCCTCAAGCGGGTGCTGAAGGAACGCGTTCCGATCCGTGACCTCGTCACCATCCTCGAAACGCTGGCCGACCATGCCGGGAATACGAAGAATGTGGATGTCCTTACCGAGTACGTGCGCGCATCGCTGGCTCCTACCATCACGCGGCAATTCGCGAGTCGTGACGGCAAGGTGCACGTGTTCGTGCTGGATCCTCAGTTGGAACAGCACTTGCTGGAACGTGCAGAGCGAGGCGAGCTGAATCCGCACACGCTCGGCATGGCGCCCGACCGCGCAGAAGTCGTCGTGCAGGAAACGGCGCGCCTCTCGAAGAAGATGATCGGTGACGGGCTGGCGCCCGTGCTGCTTACGTCGCCGGTGCTGAGACCGACCGTATTCACCTTCCTCTCACCGATGGTACCCGACATCGCCGTCCTGTCCTACAACGACCTCGTGCCCGAGGCCGAAGTAGAGGTCGTCGAACAGATTCGCATCTAAGTTTAAGTTACGCGCGCCCGACCCTTCCATGCATCCGCTGAGAGCAGCGCCATGAAAGTCAAAACGATTACTGCTTCTTCGATCCACGCCGCACTGATGGAGGCGCGCCGACATCTCGGCGACGACGTCGTCTTGCTCGAATCCGTCCCCGCCGAAGGGGACAATCCGGCACGTATCACCGTAATGGCCGAAGCCGCCGAGCGACCCCGGCTGCCGACCGCCGCCGGAGAGCCTGCGGCGCGACAGGCCGGCCGCAGCAAGACCTCGGCAGCGCGCCGGGAGGAGGGCAACGGTTTTGGGTATCACGCGCGACAGGCGTCCGCGGAGGTCGCCGTCGCGGAGGAAGAAAGTGCCCCGGCTCGCGAACGACTTTCCGGTCCGGCAGAACGAAACTACGGCGTGAACGTGGGACGGCGAACCGTGCGCGACCTCATGTCCGACGACGAGGCACCGGCCTATCCGGAACCGCGCCGGCGCAGCCTGAGCGGACCCGCTGGACGCGGCCAGCTCTTTCCGATTCACGGCGAGCGGGTACCACAGAGCGCTCCCAATCTTCCGGCCGCGTCGTTCGACGGGGTGGAGAAGCTGCTCAAAGCCCAGCTCGAACTGCTGCACAACCGCCTGGACAAGCTCGAGCGCCGCTTCGGAGGCGCCATTATCGGCGCGGGCCAGACCTGGACGACGAATCCGCTCTTCAGCGACTTGCTGACGCTCGGTTTTCGCCCCGGTACGGTGACGAAACTCTTCGATACGCTCGCCGCCAAAGGCTTCCAGCCCGATACCGACGATGAATCGCTCAAATGGGCCCTCGCCCAGGAGATACGCCGGTCGATCAGCCAGTGTGCGGTCCGAGAGACCCACGGCGCGCAGGTATTCGTCGGTCCCAGCGGGTCGGGCAAGACGTCCCTCCTGCTCAAGCTTGCCAGACACGCCGGATTCTACGGCCGCCGACAGACGGCCGTCATCGCCATCGGGCCCGAAGACGCCGAACGTGCATTCCACAACAGTCCGGTGGACCTCTTTCGGCGTCACGGCCTGCCCGTACAGACGGTCTCGTCCCTCGATGAAATGCGCGCGGCCGTGCAGCGCGTCCAGCATTTCGACCACATCCTCATCGATACGCCGGCGCTGCCGCTGCAGCCCAACGCATCGCGCAAGGCGCTCCGACATATCAAGCGGCTCGTCGATCCGATCCTGCCGCTCAGCGTGCAGCTCGTTATGAATGCGACTCGAACCCTGGACGACTTCGACGCCGATGCCGTGCGGAATCTTCCGCTTCGGCCCGACGCGGTTGCGCTTACGCATCTGGACGAGACGCCGGGCTGGGGACGCGTGGCCGAATGGCTCGTCGCTCTGGAGATGCCCGTCCAGTACCTCTCCACGAGCCCGGACGTACCGGACGGGGTCATCTCTTTTTCGCCCTCCTGGTTCGTCGAGGAGATGATGAAGCTCTAGGCTCCCGCCCGATCGATTTTCAACTCCATACAGTTTACGACCCATATGAAGCGAGTTTCTACCGTACTGGCCGTCGTTAGCGGCAAAGGAGGCGTCGGCAAGAGCGTCATCACCGTGAATCTTGCCGAAACCCTTGCCGCAGACGGTTTCCGCGTTGCGATCGTCGACGCCGACTTTGGCCAGAGTGCCTGCTCCGTGCTTCTTAACGAGACGCCGGCTGCCACCGTCATGGACCTGCTCCGATACACGGCCGAGGCCAAGGCCGTGCGGCACGAAACGCTGGCCGGCGTGACGCTGATCGAGGTGACCGCCGAGCCGGACGAAACGGTCTCGCGCGAGCGGGAGGTCTTCGAGCACCTCGACCGTCTGCTGAACGTTCTGCGGAGCGACCACGATTACGTCCTCATCGACGCTCCTGCCGGCATCGACGGACCGGTCCGCTGGGCGGTCGATCGTGCCGACGTTACGGCGCTGGTGATCGTCGGCGAGCCGACGGCCATCGCCGACGCGTACCGTCTTGCCCGTATGATTTGGACGGGCGATCCCGCCTACCCCCTCGCTACGGTGGTGAACTTCGCGGATTCCGCGGACGACGCCTCGAGCGTCGCCGAGCGTTTCGGCGAGATCACGAACCGGTTCACGGGCCAGTTACCAAATTACCTCGGCTGGGTACCTTTTTCCGCTTCGGTACGGCGTTCGGTAAAGCAGCAGTCCCCCGCCGTCCGTACTCACGGCCCGGTCCGCAGCGCCTTTGAGGACCTCGCCCGAACCGTCGTTGCCGGCAGGAACCTCCTGGCCGAATCGGTGGATGCCTCCTAGGAGTCGGCGCGACCGGATCGATGCTCCGTACGTCCAGGCGACGTCGGAGACGGCCGGTGGGGACCGACCGCCGGCAACCGCCGACGAACGGCGCCCCAAATGCCCCGCATGCCCGTCGATGGCACGCATCTTGTTTAAGCAGTTAAATAACTACCGAAGCGTCCCCGGACGAAAGCCTGAAGTACCCCCATGCGTGCATTATACACTCAGTTCAGCGGACTGGCAGGCCTCATCGCCTTTCTTAACCAGCTATGGTCCTACGCTCCCCTGGAGCGGACGATCATGATCGGATTTGCAACGGGCCTCGGCGTCTATCTTCTGCTGATTCTGGGTGACGTCACCGTCCATCGCATCCTGACTCAAACTCCACCCGCCTTCGCCGAGGAATCGGCGCGGAGCGCCGGGGGCGAGTCGAAGGCAACCAAACAGGAGCAGACGCAAGCCAAAGCTGCCTAGCTCCTGTCACCCGCAGCGATCTCACCACGGCTCACACCCTCCGCCCATTATGCCTCAAGACTTACAGACCCTCGCCGAAGCTCACGCAAAGGATCCGTCGCCGGCCAATCGCGAGGCCGTCGTGCTTGCCGCCGTACCTCTCGTTCGGTCGCTGATCGGTCGTCTGAGCATCCCCGACCACCCGCTCGCCACTCGCGAAGACCTTGAAGACGTCGGACTGCTGGGCCTGCTCCAGGCGCTCGACAGCTACGACCCCGAGCGCGGCACGCCGTTCGTGTCGTACGCGTACGGCCGGATTCGCGGCGCGCTCGTCGACTACCTCCGCTCGATCGACGCGCTGCCGCGCGAACGTCGGCGCATGCTGGCCGAAGCCCAGTCGGCCATCGAAACGCTCCGCCAGATGCTCGGCGGTGAGCCCGAGGACCAGGACGTGGCCGATTACCTCGGCATGTCGCTTTCCGAATACCACACCCTTCTGCGCGACGCACAGAGTCGCTACTCGCTCTCGCTGCACGAGCCCACCGGCGTGGAAGGTGAGCAGGCCCTGCTCGAGTCGCTGCCCAACGAAGACGCGGACGACAGCTTCGAGCAGATCGACAAGGACTCCTACTATGCGTACGTAGAGACGCTTATCAAAGAGCTTACCGAGCGCGAGCAGACGATTCTCGCGCTCTACTACTTCGAAGACCTCACCCTCCGAGAAATCGCCTCCCTGCTCAACCTTACCGAAGCGCGCATCTCGCAGATCCTCGGTAAGATCCTCCTGACGCTGCGGACGCGACTCCATGAGACCCGGCAGCTCGCGGCCTGATTCCATTCAGGCTGCAGCCGGCCGGCGAGGCCCCTCCCGACAGGCATGGCCGGTGCACGCTGCACCGGCCCGCGGTTCGGCACCGATCAGACACGCAGAGCGCGCGCGAATTCAGCTTCGTGCGCGCTTTTCTAATACCGCGCGGCGCGAACCTCCGACATGGAACTTGCACCGCGAAACCGTTTTCCATTTTCGTCGCTGAACAAAAGAGCGACGGCCAAGTACATTCGCAAATACGCTCACGTATGAGAGCGGCTGCATCGCGCTCCGCGTCGTCGTGCCTTCTCGCCGTAGCGCCGCTGTGTTCTGCTGTCCGTCGCCCTTCGGGCTCGTGTCGGCGCGCCTGTCGGAACACGCGCAACGACCCTCATATTCCGTCAGCGTAGGTACGAAATGATGTACTGAGTAGATTAGCGGACTTTTTGGGGACGGCATAGCCGCAAGCGCGGAGACTCCGCGTGCCGCTCCGCACGCCCGCTTCGCGAGGCGCGCTTCCTTTCTATCTCCCGCGGCGGCGCCGCACGTACCGAATCGGGTCCGGCGAAGTTCACATACAAATTAAGGCGTAACGTTTACACGGGACAGAGGTTGCCGCATGGGCACGATGAACAAGATGCGCGAGAACACGGGAGTCGTCCTGTGGATTCTCGTGTTCGCATTTGGTGTAATCTGGGTATTGCAGGATTCGGGCGGGCTCGACGCCATCGGGACGGGCGGCGGCACGGACGTGGCCGTCGTAGACGGCGACAAGATATCCTACCAGGAGTACGTGCAAACGGTCGATCAGCAGGTTCAGCAGTATCAGCAGGAGACCGGCGAGACGATGCCGCCGCAGATGCTCGAGCAGCAGCGCGATCAGGTCTTCCAGCAGATGGTGGAAAACAAGCTGCGCGAGCACGAGATGGACCGCATCGGCATCTCGGTCACCGATGAGGAAATCTACGACATGGTGATGGGCGAGAACCCGCACCCCATCATTCAAGCCTACTTCGGGGACGAGCAAGGCAACGTGAACCGGGCGCTGCTGCAGAATTTCATCAACAACCCGGAGGCGCAGTCAGACTGGATTCAGATCGAGCAGTATCTGCGGTCCGTGCGACGGGCCCAGAAGATGGAGCATCTCATCGCGGCGACGGTGCGCGTCACCGATCAGGACGTGCTCGATGAATACCGCCGGCGCAATCTGAGCGTCGATGCAGAGTGGGTTGGCCTGCGATATGCCACGATCCCGAACGATTCCGTCTCCGTCACGGAAAGCGACCTGCGAGACTTCTACAACGAAAACCGAGAAGACTACGCGCGCAGTCGTACCTACACGATCCGCTATGCCACGCAGTCGAAGGTCCCCACGCCGGCCGATTCGGCGGCGATCCGCGCCGAGCTGGAGCGGTTAGAGCCGTCCTTCGCCTCCGCCGAGGACGACTCCACCTTCCTGGTGCGCAATGCATCGCAGCGCCCCTTCTCCGATGCCTGGTTCGCTGCGGGCGAACTGGATCCGGAACTTGCAGAGGCCATCTTCCCGAACCCCGAGCCCGGAACGGTGCTGGGTCCGATCATGGCCGGAGGCCAGGCTCATCTCATCAAGGTCCGTGACGTTCGGCCTGCCGAGAATGAAGCCGTTCGCGCGCAGCACATCCTGCTGAGTTCGCCGGAAGAAGACGAGACGCTTCGGCAGATGCTGGTCGACATCCGCAACCGCATCGAGTCGGGTGAAGCCGACTTCGAATCCATGGCCCGTCAGCATTCGCAGGACGGATCTGCGTCGAGCGGCGGCGACCTGGGATGGTTCGGGCGCGGGCAGATGGTCGCACCGTTCGAAGAGGCCGCCTTTAGCGCCTCTATCGGACAGCTCGTCGGCCCGATCAAGACGCAGTTCGGATACCATCTTATTCGGGTGACTGCGCGTGCCGACAGCGAGGTGAAGATCTCCGACTACGCGCTCGACATACGCGCCGATCTCGGCACGCTGAATGAGAAGCAGGAGCTGCTCGAAGATCTTCGATATTTCGCCGAGGAATCCGGCGACTTCGATGCGGAGGCTGAGCGCCTAACTATGGACGTTCGGCAGGTGCAGATTGAGGAGGGACAGGCGTTCATTCCCGACCTGGGCAACAGCCGAGCGGTCCTCAACTTCCTGGAGACCGCGGGTGAGGGCGACATCAGCGAAGTGATCGAGCTTGACGACGTTTTCCTGGCCGCGTACGTCGAGGAGATCATACCGGAAGGATACCGGCCGTTCGACGAGGTGCGTTCCGAGCTCGAGCCGCGGGTCTTCATCGAAAAGAAGAAAAATATCCTCGGCGAGCGTCTTCGCGCTGCCTACGAATCGAACGGCTTCGACGGGCTCGACCGGGCTCTCGGAACGCAGGTGCAGACGGCAGCCGGCCTGACCTTCGGCTCGACGGTCGTGCCGGGCCTCGGTTCCGAGCCGGCGTTCGTAGGCACGGCGCTTGGACTGGACGAAGGCGAGACGTCGCGCGTCATCGAAGGACGCAACGCAGTGTTCGTCCTCCGCGTAACGAACGTCGAGGAGCCGGCCCCGATCACCGAGAGCCAGCGCGAGACGATTCGCCAGCAGCTCCTGCAACAGCGACGCAGCCGGGTCCAGAGCGAATGGCTCACGTCGCTTCGGGATCAGGCCGAGGTCAGAGACTACCGGCGCCGCTTCCAGTGACGGGCGGCGCGCCTGCCGACAGGCCCGTCCGCCGTCTTCTCGAGGTGCGGCCTCGCGTCCGGGCGCTGATGTGTCCTGCCTCCACTAGGGGCCTGCGGCCCGGTGTTCGTCACACTTCGATCGTACCGCGAAAGACGACGTCTGCCGGCCCTTCCAGGTAGAGATCGCTGATCGACTCTGCGTCGAGCTTGAAGCCGACCACAAGCCGCCCCCCAGGCATGTCCACGTCGATGCGATCCGTCTCTACCCGGCCCAGCAGACGGGCCACGATGGCGGCGGCGACGGCGCCGGTTCCACATGCGTACGTCTCATCCTCCACGCCTTTTTCGAAGGTCCGGGCCAGAAGAAGTCCCGTGCCGGGTTCGACAACTTCCACGAAATCGATGTTGGCCCCGGCCGGCGCCAGCCCGTCGTCGCCCCGAATCCGCGCGCCCCAGTCGCGGACCGGTACGGTTTCGA
>CAZXHQ010000095.1:0-4014 GCA_964640145.1 uncultured Rhodothermales bacterium
CTTGTGTTCGCCGAATCCGAAATACGTCGGCTCGAAGTCACCCACGAACGTGACGTCGGCTCGCTCCGGGATCCGGCCCTCCATTTCCAGTCCCCAATAGACCGCATTCACGAGGAGGCGTCGCAGGTCTTCGGAGAGCAGATCCACCGACGCGCCCATCGTGGTGAAAAAGACGCGGGACGTTTTGTTCGTATCGCCGGTGTAGAAACGCGTCCAGGCAATGGGCATGACAGACTTCTCCAGGTTGGGGGGCGAATCGGGCTCCATCCCTCTCAGGACCTGGCCGTAGACGAGCACGTCGCTGTTCTCCGGCAGCGCACGAATGCCGTAGACGTCCGTCGGCCCCCAGATGTCCCGCACGCCGTTGAGAATCGGCCGATCTTGCCGAAGTCCGTTTACGAGCCCGCGCGTGCTTTCCTCGCCGTGATCTCCGTGGTGGTACGCCCACGTCTCGCCGAATACCATCTGTCCGTAGCCTCCGGCCGGATCATCGCTGTTCCAGCGGTACGTCGCGTACGGGCTCTCCGAGTCCTGCTCATAGGCGAACGGATGGGTCGCCGTCCGAAGGCCGATGATCGGTTTGCCCGAATTGGTGTACTCCATAATGTGCTTCATCTGCTCGTCCGGCAGATCGCGCCATCGGATGAACAGAACCATAAGGTCGGCATCGTCCAGATGGGCGAGGCCGGGGATGTTCGTGATCGTCTCGGGATCGATCTCACCGCTCTCCGGGTCAACCGCAAAAAGGACGGTCGCGGTGAATCCGTGCCGTCTGGCCAGGATCCTGGCGAGCATCGGCATGCCTTCCTCGGACCGGTACTCTTCGTCCCCGGTGACGAAGACGACGTGTTTGCCGGCGCCGGGTCCGCCGTCACCTTCGTAGGTGATCCAGGGCGCCTCGTCGGCGGGCTGTGCGTCGGCGAAGCGCGCGGCAGGCATGCTGATGACGATAAGGGAAAGCAGAGCGGTGAGCGAAGGCCTCATGACGTTTCCAGCCATTGTTTTAAGGTTCGGGTCGGCGGCTCGGAACAGGATAGGACAAAGTACGGATCGCGGCAGCCAACTTGGCGGCCGCCGTGTGCTGTGAGGCGGCGCGTTTTCCGCAAATATGGGAGATGATATCTCAATGCAGGCGGTTTTGGCTCCGAGAAATCTGCGGGAGGAGGACGCCCCGTATTATTCCAGCCGGCGCCACGTTTCCTCCAGACGGAAGCGGCCGATCACACCGGAGATGTGCCAGAGGCTGTCATCCTCCATACTGGAATCAAACGTCACCGATTTGCCGACCATGGACGGATTCCCGTGGTAGGCGTACGTTTCGACGTATGCGCTGTCGGAGAGCGTATATTTCCCGCCTCCGGCAAAGACGTCCTCTCCGTCGTCCGTCTGGCGCCCAAAGGCGAAACGGGTCGTCGTTAGAATCTTCTGCAGCCGCGGCGGCGACGGGAAGTGCTCCTCGATCGTCGTGTCGGGTAGAATCACGCGGACGAACATGCGCTCCCACGCACCTTCCAGCGGCGCGGCCTCCTGGGCCCACACGGCTCCGGCGCCGAAGACGATCAGAAGGCCTGCGATAACGAACGTCTTTTTCATAGGAAGGGTGTCCGAGGGACGCTTCGTTTAGAGACGCGTGTTGACCACGTTGCTGTAGATCGATCCGAATGTGTAACTGACGCCCATCGAGAGTCCATACTCGTAGGTCGTCGCCAGCTCCTTCTGCTGCAGCAACAGTTCCTCCAGTGTTCCTTCTCCGGCCGGCAGGTAGAGCTGGTCGTGGATGACCTCGAACCCTCCGGAGATCCGCATCGAGAGGCCTCGAAACACGCGCACGTCGATATTGCTGAACAGCTCGAGTCGATTCTTGCTGAAATCATGCAGGTAGTGTGAGCCTTCGAGAAATACGAAAATGCTGCCCCACGGCTGCACGATCCGAAGCCTGCCTGTAAGTGACTCATTTAATAGAATTTCAGAAGTTTCAGCGAAAATGGTTTCTGCAATGTAGTCCATCGACTGATGGCCGACCCGGTAGGCAAACGTCAGTTCCTGTCTCGAGGACTGCTCGTAGGGAAAGACGCTGAACTCCAGGGCTGGCGCGAGTCGAACGCCGAGGTCGATATTCTCATACGTCGAGGTAAACACCCGGCCGAAGAGTCCCGACGACCAGTGCTCGGCGACGCTGTAGACGAGCGAGGTGACGATGGTGCGGTTCGTCAGCGTGCTCTCTATCACATTGTCGTCGCCCGTATCGAATCGCCTCTGGCGATGGTCGGCGTAGAGCCGCGACTGCACCTTCCAGCGTTCCGTCACGCGGTCCGCAGCGACACTGGCGCTCATGAAAAGCGACCGGCGCGACGCTTCGCCGCTCAGGCTGGCGTCGCCCTCGATCTCGAATACCCAGCTCCTCCACGGATCAACCGGCGCGGCTTGCGCGAGGGGCTCATCGGATTCCGAATAGGCGACGCTGAGTCGCGACGCAGCCGGCGTCTCCGCGACGTATGGAATCAGGCCGATCTTCATTCTCTGAGCAAGACCGGCGCGCCGTTCGTCCGTCGTGACGCCGGGGGGTGACGTATACACGAGTCTATAATCGTCTCCCAGATGGCGCCTCTGGCCGATGAAGTTGAGCACGTACTCCCTGCCTCCACTCCCGGTCTGCTGCTGCGTAACGAGAAGGTGGATATCAGAATCCGCGCGATCTCGAACGTAGTCGACAAATGGTATCTCCCGCCTGAGATACGTCTCGTCACAGCGGTCGCAGTCGAGAAACAGTCGTGGGATTCTCGGCGGTGCCTCCGCTTCCCGCTCGAAGAGCAGGCTGTCCACGTCCTGGGCCGGCGCGTCGAGCGGGATGCATGCCATCAGGCCCCACAGTCCCAACAGGAGATGCGTGCCGCACCGAACGGCCGCGCGCCGTGGCTCGATTCGTTCGAGGTGGGTCAGCGGTAGAATGCGAATAATAAACCAGTTCAAAACCTATCGACGGTTTGGAGAATTTAAAACGAGCCCGCATGCAAAGGGCAGCGCTGCCTGTCGCGTAAGATACGAGAAAGCGTTCGAGGTGGGCTGCAGCCGCCCTACGAGCCGGATGACTCAGGCGATTCGGCTGCTCGAAAAACCGGAGGCTCGCCTCGAGATGGCAGTCAGGCTTCTACAGGGGTATTGGCGGGGCATCAGACGGGCACCGATCGGTCGTTCTACTCCCGTCCCGGCATCGGCACGAACCGCGCGCCGTCGGGTGCCTGCAGACGGGTGGCCTCGAAGGGACGGCGAAAGGAAATACTGTCGGCCCAGGCTTCATTACGGAAGTCGCCCTTCGACCCGTCTGCATAGCTGTATCCACGGAACCGGGTCGGTACCGTCAGGCCGTCCACCGTCACGTACTCGTCGTATTCAAACAAGGTCTGCCGCGCCGGAGCGTCGCTCGAGGCGGGGCGGCCGTACGTGACCGTATAGCGAACGGCGCCGACCAGTTTCGTCTCAGCATCGACATACGTGACGTACGTGTCGCCGGGAGAGTCGCCCACGCCGGGTTCGAACGAGACGCGGACGAGACGGTGCGGCCGCCCGTTCAAGGTATCGTCCGGAAGCACCTCGTAGTGGAGGCCCGGGTCCGCGAATACGAAGGGGATCTGTTCGAAGTAATATCCCGACAGGGCCCAGAACCGCGGGTTAACCGCCTCGATGCTGTCGGGATAGATCCATGCGTCGGCGCCGTCCCACGCGAAGCGCGCATCCACCGGTTGGGGATCCCCGTAGCTTCCGACCGACAGCAAATCGTGATACACGCGCCGGGTCGTGTTGTCCGCGACGAGGAAGGACTTGAACTGCACGTCGGCGGGTATATTGGCGTACTCCCACGTATACGAGCTCGTCGGGGCGCGGTACCAGGTTTCGAGGCCTCCGTGAGCATCTATCGCTTCGAGGACGAGACGGCCGCCCGGACTGCTCTCCAGGCGCGACCGGGCCTCCGCAACCCGCCGATCGATGTCGGCAGCATCGGCCTCAGGGGAACCG
>CAZXHQ010000095.1:4114-10128 GCA_964640145.1 uncultured Rhodothermales bacterium
TCAGCAGTCGTTGGGACTTCTCCGATCTTCGTGCCCTGTTCCTGAATTGCACGCTCAAACGCTCGCCCGAAGTTTCGCACACCGGGGGCCTTATCGAGGTCTCACGCGCCATCATGGAGCGAAACAGCGTCGCGACGGAGGTCCTGCGCCCGGTCGATCTCGATATCGCATTCGGCGTATATCCGGACATGACGGAGCATGGATGGACGTCAGACGGCTGGCCGGAGGTCTATGCGAAAGTGAAAGCGGCCGACATTCTCGTCGTCGGCTCGCCGATCTGGCTTGGTGAAAAATCGAGCGTATGCACGCAGGTGATCGAGCGGCTCTACGCCACCTCGAGCGATCTCAATGCGCAGGGCCAATACGCCTATTACGGAAAGGTCGGCGGGTGCGTCATTACGGGGAATGAAGATGGAATCAAGCACTGCTCGATGAGTATCCTCTATGCCCTTCAGCATATCGGATACCTGATCCCGCCGCAGGCGGATGCCGGCTGGATCGGGGAGGCGGGGCCGGGGCCCTCCTATCTGGATGAAGGGTCGGGTGGACCGGAGAACGAGTTCACGCAGCGGAATACCACCTTCATGACCTGGAATCTGATGCACATCGCTCGCCTGCTGCGAGAAGCCGGGGGGATCCCGGCGCACGGCAATCAACGATCCGAGTGGGACGCTGGATGTCGTTCCGACCATGCGAATCCGGAGCATCGGTGATCCTACCGCGCAGGTCGGACGTTGCCTCACCCGCGCCGGATGAACGCAACACGCAGCCAGGGTGCCATCGTCGGAACGGGACGGCCGGCCCGGAACCACGTGTCCGTAACGACGGGTACGCTCAAAACACATAAGACCGGCCGGCGCAATTGCGTCGGCATACCGACGTGCCACGACGGAACCAACATTCGAATCCATGAAAGCAATATGGAACGGCGTCGTTCTCGCCGAAAGCGACGATACCATCGTCCTGGAAGGTAACCATTACTTCCCGAAAGACGCGCTGAACGAAGACTTCTTCGACGACAGCTCGCATACGTCGACCTGCTTCTGGAAAGGAGAGGCGAGCTATTTCGACGTCGTGGTAAACGGAGAACGAAATTCGAACGCGGCCTGGTACTATCCGTCGCCTTCGCAGATGGCTCGCGGTATAAAGGATCGCGTAGCCTTCTGGAAGGGGGTCGAAGTCGTGAAGTTGCGTGCCGAATGTCGATCGCCGGTCGTCAGGTGACCTTAACTCGTCCGCCTGCGTTGCGCACGTACGATTCGGCGGCCCAGTATCGTTCGGCGCCATGAATAGGATGCCCTCGTTTCACTAGAGAGAACCCACCAACCCATGGCAAAGATTGGAATCGTCGTCCTTGCAGGAACAGATAACAAGGGCGATCTCGGGCGCGTCGTCAACGCGCTCGAGACCGCCAAAGAGTGTCACGATGCCGGGGATGATGTCGAGCTCATCTTCGACGGCGCCGGCACCTTGTGGATCGGGGAGCTGGCCGGGGAGGAGCACGCATATCACGGCCTTTATTCGCACGTGAAGGGGACGATATCGGGAGCCTGCCAATACTGTTCCGATGCATACGGGGCGCTGGAAGCCGTCCAGGACGAAAACATCGACCTTCTGGATGAACATGACGGCCATCCGAGCCTCCGACGCCTCGTCGTCGCCGGGTATCAGGTGATCACTTTCTAAAAGAACATCGCCGTCGGTGTCATTCGATTAGAATTTTATTCCGATGATCGCCCTGTCCTTTCGGCGAGCCTGTAACGCATTTCGTCGAAACGGTACTCACGAATGTGACATCATCCATCGCGACGAGTGTGAATCAAGAAAAAATTGACCTCCCACTATTATTGGAAGGTAATAAGAAAGAATTTGAAAAAGTAGTACGACAGGAAAGTGAAAGACTCTATCGGGTGCTTCTTAGATATGTTCGCGACAAAGATGAGGCACAGAGTATAATGCAGGAAACCTTTCTGCAGGCCTACGAAAGCCTTGATTCCTTTCGTGGCGATTCTAAGTTCACCACATGGTTATATTCAATTGGAATAAATCTGGCGCGTGCACGATACCGTAAGCAGCGGCGTCATAATCTTCTCGAGGAAGATGAAATAGACCGGCTTCAACCGTCGTTTGCGCGGGGGCGGTATACGCAGTCGTACGAACCGTGGCAACCCGACGAGGTCGCCTCGAAGTCCGAGCGTCGTGACATCGTCCACCAGGCCATCTCACAGCTCCCCGAGAATTACCGCGTTGTCATTGATTTGCGTGACATACAGGAGTTTTCGACGGCCGAGACGGCCGAGGTGCTCAACATGACCTCCGGAGCCGTCCGCGTTCGCCTTCACCGAGCCCGCCAGGCGCTCCGCGCACTTCTCGAACCCTATTTCCATCCCTCAACATGAGTATTCTTAAACGTATACGCCGACGCATGATGCTTACATGCAAGGACGTCAACGAATTCCTGGCCGCGTACCTGGACGGTGACGTTCCGGAGGATCTCCGCCGTCGTTTCGAAAAGCACGTCGAGCGGTGCCGCGTGTGCCGCACGTACCTGACTCAGTACCGTACCACGATCGAACTAACGCGTGATTCGGCATCTCTGGATCCGGAACCGCCGGAGGCTCTCGTGGAGATGACGCTCGAGTTTCTCCGGGAGCATTGGAACGGGGGGGAGGGGCTCCGGTCACGGGCGGACTGACGGCTATCCTGGCTGGGCATCGCCGGGGCGGCGCAGCTCAAGCTGAATGATGTTGGGTCGCTATGCCCACGTACGTAACGGCCGCATCCCAACGTATACCTACGTATTCAGTGGGGCGTCATCCAACCACACATCTCTTTGCGATATGCAAGGTGCTGATGCTGGTCTCGACCGTGTTCGTGCGCACGTCTCTCCGATGACGCGCGACATCAAGCTGCCCTTCGCTAGATACCGAAGCGAGCGTGGCCGCAAGTTCTTAGAGCGCAGACGCGACGGCACATGATGTTTGAACGACTTCGCCGCAGACTCCGCCGTTCGCCGAAGCAGCGAAGCAACGAGGATTGGGTCCGCGAGCTGTCCAGATCGGACGCTCGGGCGATTGCGGATCTTCGTGCCGAACTGCTTCGGGGGGTCCGCGTTGTCCTGCGCCGGCGCGCGCCTGCTCGCGCACAGCAGCTGGCGGAAGATTTTGTGCACGACGCCGTGCTGAAGATCCTGCGTAATCTGGATAGCTTCCGCGGAGACAGCCGGTTCACGACCTGGGCGCACAAGATAACGGTTCGCGTTGCCTTTACCGAATTGCGACGGAAACGCTGGAAGGATGTGTCGCTCGACGACATGACCGCGTCGAGCGCCGGCGGGTTCGACGACGAGCGCCCCGCCGCCGACATGGTGGTTGCCAGGAAGGACGCCAGGCACCGGTTGCATGCCATCATGCAGTCCGATCTCACGGAAAAACAGCGTATCGCCATCGAAGCCGTGATGCTCCACGGCATGCCCATCGAGGAAGTGGCCGGTCGGCTCGATTCGAACAGAAATGCACTCTACAAGCTCCTGCATGATGCACGCAAGCGGCTCAAAAGCAGCTTTGAAGAGCGCGGGCTCACGTTAGAAGAAATGCTCGCAGAGTAGGAGAGCGCAGTACGTCCTTTCGTACGTTTGCTGACGTACTTTGAGGCTCGATGCGCCGGCTCCGCCGGGTGCGACGACGAGACGTCGCGGTGCGAGGAGGCGGACGATGCGGAGCGCGACGCAGCGGCACTCATGGGGTAGCGTATTTGCGAACTGGTGTGCCAAGTAAGATTGGGCGCATGCGGTGCGTCTATCCAGCGAACAAAGGATCCACAGATGAAACTTACCCGCACCGTTATTGAGGCAATACTCAGCGCCGTCTTCTCGACGCAGCCGGCCGAGATCGGGTGCGACGAGTGCTACGAAGAGCTCGACCGCTTCGTGGAGATGGAACTCGCAGGAAAGGAGGCCGCCACGGCGCTGCCGCTCGTGCAGGCACATCTCGACCGTTGCCGTGATTGCCGGGAAGAATACGAGGCCTTGCTCGAGATCTTGCGAAAATTAACGTAGGTGCGGAGGGGCGGCGACGTCCATCGGCCGCGGCACGTCGATGCGTCCCGTGCTGACAGCCGTTGCAGGATAATAGCCGGAAAAAGTAATGTCTTGCCTCCGAAATGGCGCAATCCGCTCGTTGCTCCTCGTCGCGGCCGTCGTAGGAGTGTTCGGCGTCCTTGCAATAGGTCGCGATTGGTGGGGGCATGCGCCCCTGGGCCGGCAGAGCCCGGGCGCCTCCGCTGCGACGTCGATGTCACAATCCGACCCGGATCATCGCGATTCGCTGTCGCAAAGGTCCGCGACGCGCACGACGACCGGCGGGAAGCTGATCTTGGGCTCACAAGGGGAAAAATACGCCCAGGCACCTGATTTTGAACGGGAGACGATGAACGGGTCGACGCTGCATCTTTCGTCATTTCGAGGCAGCGTGATCGTGCTCAACTTCTGGGCGACCTGGTGTGCGCCGTGCCGCGTGGAGATTCCCGCCTTCATAACGATGCAGCGGGAGATGGACGGGGTGCAGTTTATCGGCATCTCGCTCGACGAGGAGGGCTTCGAAGCGGTCCGCCCCTACGCCGAAGAGATGGGCATCACGTATCCGCTCGTGATCGGAGACGACTCCCTGGCGGCTACCTTCGGTGGCGTCGTGGGGTTGCCGACGAGCTACGTACTCGATCGTAAAGGTCGAATCCGACAGCGGTTTGTCGGGGTGGTACATGAAGATACGCTCCGGTCCGCACTCACCGATCTCCTAGCGGACGAAACGTGACCACTTGGCTCGCCAGGGTCGCGACCGGTATTGGTGGATCGTGAGGATCAGTTTGGGCCACGGTGTAAGATTGTCGGCATGCAGGTCGTCTAGGACAGATCGCACCATTTTACGCGGACCCCCTCCATATTCTTGGGCGAGGACTCATGAGACGTACTCTGGCTCTATATACTGATAAGACGCGCCGCGCAGGAATTTTGATCGTGGCCTGCTTAATGACCGTCGTGTCTGCGCAGGCGCAGGAGGCCGGGCAGATGGCTGAACAAATGGCCCAGCTCAAAGAGATGGCGCCGGCCAAGGGCTACGTAAATGCACACAAGGGCGTCGAACAACCCTTCGAATTGCTCGGCGGCCCCATCACCGCGACGATATCGCAGACCAGCGGCGGGGTTTTCGTGGCCCTTCCCGACCAGCGGAAGCTGGACCCGCGCGTGTTCGGATCTCCCGATATGCCGCGCGCCATGGCGGGCACCCCGGGCATAAACGGCGTCCCACCGATGGCACGAGGGGTTGACGACGGCACGTATACGACGATGACGGAGCCGTCCCCCTTCGGTGACAAGTTCATGGCCATGGGTGATGGTCGTCTAGAGCTGGAGGCAACCGACGCCACCGCGACGGATGCCGCCCGGACGGATGACGAGGTATCCCTGACGGCGAGCTGGAAGGACGAGGCCGGCCATACGTACGAGGTGCGCTGCTGTCAGATGCTGGCCACCCACGGAATGGAATTTCCGACGTTCGGTGGCGTGGTCACGAACCACATTCTACACGGCTTCACCCGCATCGGCACGGCTTTGATGCCCAGCGAATATGCCTATTTGGCCTTCTGGGGAATGGGCGAGGTCCGAAAGGACGGTGAGGTGGTCGACAGGCCGCGCCTCGTACACGGCATGCTGACCGAATATGTCAGGAAAGAAGGCTACGAGCTCGCCTTCGACGACGAGGTGACGCCGACGCGCCGGCACTTTCATCTGATGGTGGCGCCGTTCATGCCTGCACCGGAGGAAGGCAGCTTTCAGCAGGAGCCGGTAAGCACGGGTTTTTCACTACCGAATGGAATGGAGCTTCCGTTCTGGCACGTGATGTTCGAGAATCTAGAAATCGATGCGCAGCGCGAGTAGGTCCGGCGCAGAGGCGGGCATCGGGGAGGTGCAACCTCAAGAAGTAAGCCCAAGAAGGTTCGGTATGTGCCATCGATCG
>CAZXHQ010000096.1:0-10125 GCA_964640145.1 uncultured Rhodothermales bacterium
TGCGGCATCGGCGATGAGCACGGCCCGGACCGACTGGCCGTCCGGGCCGGTCTGATGCGTGACCAGATTCATCCCCAGGATCGCATCGGCGATCTCGCGGACCTGCTCGATGCTCTTGACCAGCTTCACCCCGCCGCCCTTGCCGCGGCCGCCGGCGTGGATCTGAGCCTTCACGACGAACATCGTCGCTCCATCCGTCTCCATCGCCTCCGCGGCATCGACGGCTTCGTCGACGGAGCGAGCGACACGGCCGGGCTGGACCGGCACGCCGTATCGATCGAGGATATCTTTGGCCTGATATTCGTGAATTTTCATGTTTGCCTGCTACGCTTCATCCAGCTGATGGTACGCCTGTTCTCCGGTCGTAGATAAAACTACGATATCGCTTTGTAAAGAACCTACGGATAAGGGCGGCCTCTCCGGCTCGCGCCGGCTGCAGCTCACGAGGTTCTTCGGCCGGCGGATCAACGCCCGGGCAGGCCCGTTTCCGCGATTCGAATATGACCCGCATGGACCGACATATCATCTTTCGCCTGGCGCTGGGCTTTGCGGTCCTCATCACGCTGCTAATCCTCTTCTTCATCGTCCTTCATTACGTCGAATTCATCGACGATTTCTTCGATCGCGGCGCCACCATGCGCCAGGTATTTCTCGTCTACTATCCGAGCTACATTCCGGAAATCGTCAAACTCACCTCGCCCCTGGCGCTCTTTCTCGCGTGCGTGTATGTGACCGGGAAGCTCGCCCAGAGCCTACAGATCACGGCCCTCCAGACGACGGGCGTGTCGCTCTACCGGCTGCTGGCGCCCTACCTCGTGGTCGCCGTCGCCGTGACGGGAATCATGTTCTGGTTCAACGGGTGGATCGTGCCGCAAACGAACCGTACGGTCCTCGAGTTCGAGCAGCAATACCTGAAGAATGCTCCTCAGGTCGTCGACGTGAACGACATCCACCGCCAAACCCGGCCGGGCACCTACGTAACGGTGGGCTACTTCGATCGGCGGAGCAACATCGCGCACCGCGTATCGATCCAGCAGTTCACCGAAGGGCACGAGCTGCACCGGCGCATCGATGCGCCCACCATGACGTGGGTCGACTCCCTGTCGGTGTGGCAGATACGCGATGCGGTCATTCGAAGCTTCCAGGGCGGCACGGAGCGCCGCTACAACGCGAGCCGCATCGACACGACGCTCGAGATCCTGCCTCGCGATCTGGCTCGAACCGAGCGGGACGTAGAATCGATGACGATCCCGGCGGCCGCCCAATACATCAGCGATCTCGAACGCTCCGGTGCCGGCAGCATGGGGCGCACGAAAGTGGCGTATTACACGAAGTTCGCCTATCCGGTAGCGAATCTCATCCTCGTGCTGATCGGCATGCCGCTGGCCTCCGTGCGCCGACGCGGCGGGCAGGCCGTGCAGATCGGGCTCGGCCTCTTTGTGGCGTTCCTCTACCTCGCCGTGCAGAAGCTTACCGAACCCTTCGGGTACACCGGCGAGCTCTCGCCCCTCGTGGCCGCCTGGCTCCCTCACGGGCTCTTCTTCCTGGCTGCGCTGGTCCTCCTCCTCAACGCCCGGAAATAGCGCGGGGCTGTGAGGGCCGGAATCCTCTCCATGGGTCGGCGGCAGGTACTCTTCGCACATCGACACGCGCGGCCGAGGGGAACCTCCCCGTCAGCCGCAAAACGCGGAGCTGCGGAGGGCGGTGACGTCCTACGCTTCGCCGGACATGCCTCCGAACTGTATCGGTTGCCCCGGCGGGGTTCGCTCCTCGATGTGGCCGTGCGCCGATTCGTACTTGTCGATATTGTCGGCCAGGGCATGAAGAAGCCGCTTCGCATGCTGCGGGGTGACGATGATGCGGTTCTTCACCTTCGCCTTGGGGACGCCCGGCATGACCCGAATGAAGTCCAGGATGAACTCCTCCGGCGAATGCGAGATCATAACCAGATTCGAATAGACGCCCTCGGCCGTCTCTTCATCTAACTCAATGTTGAATTGCTGCTGGGCTTGCTGCGTGTCGGGGTCGTTCATTCCGATGTGCCGTTATGCTTGGTGCCGAGCCCGCTCAGCGCCAGGGCGCTTATCAGGTCGCTCTTCGTGATGATTTGGTACGTCCGACCGTCGTCAGGTTCCACCAGGACCGCGCCGGCCCCCTGCTCGAGGTAGGCAGAGAGGTGTTCCAGATGGAGGGACCGCGGTACGATGGGAAACGGGTCGCCCATGATCTCTCGTACCGGCTGCTGCCGCGCATCGGGATTTTCGATCAAGTGGTTCAGAATGACGCTCTCCGTGAGGCTGCCCACGACGTCGTCGTCCTCTATAACGGGCATCTGCGAGATGCCGCGCTCGGCCATTTTCTTGATGATCTCACCCAGCGTGTCCTGGGGAGCGGCGGCCATGACGGCCCCGCCGATCTTGCGCGCGGTGAGCACTTGCTTGACGGTCAGATCAGGCTTGCTCTCCAGGAAGCCGTGATTCCGCATCCAGTTGTCGTTGTACGTCTTCGACAGATACCGAAACCCGGAGTCCGGCAGCAGAATCACGACGACGTCGTCTTCGGACAACTCGTCCACATGGGCTTCCATCCACTGGAGAGCGCCTGCGGCGGCCATCCCCGAGGACTGTCCGCAGAAGAGGCCCTCCTCTCTCGAAAGCCGGCGCGTCATCTGCATCGACGCTCGATCGGTGACGCGCACGTAGTCGTCGACGAGGTCGAAATCCATGTTCTCGGCGAGGATGTCCTCGCCGACACCTTCGGTCAGGTAGGGATAGATCTCGTCTTCATCGAACTCTCGCGTGTGGAAGTACTTGAAATACACGGATCCACAGGGATCGACGCCGACGATCCTGACTTTCGGATTCTTCTCCTTGAGGTATTCAGCGGTCCCGGAGATCGTACCGCCGGTGCCTGCCCCCGCCATGAGGTGCGTCACGCGTCCTTCGGTCTGCTCCCACAGCTCCGGACCGGTCGACCGATAGTGGGCGGCGCGATTCGACGGATTGTCGTACTGATTCAGATATACGGAATTGGGAATTTCGCCGGCAAGGCGCCGGGCTACGGAGTAGTAGGATTTAGGATCGTCGGAGGCGACGTTCGTCGGGCACACGATCACCTCTGCACCCAGCGCGCGCAGGACGTCGAGCTTCTCCTGACTCTGCTTATCCGTCGTCGTGAAGATGCACCGATAGCCCCGCGCGACGGCGGCTATGGCCAGTGCGGCGCCCGTATTGCCGCTCGTTCCCTCGATGATCGTACCGCCGGGCCTGAGATCCCCACGCTCTTCCGCGTCTTTTATCATCGCGATGCCGATACGGTCCTTCACGGAACCGCCCGGATTGAAGTACTCCACCTTGGCAAGGACGGTGCTCGGGAACTCCTCTCCGATCTTGCTCAGGCGCACGAGCGGCGTATTGCCGATGGTGCTGACGATGTTGTCGTGCCACATGGTTGGCTGGCTGGCCTGTTCTTCCTGCTGTTTCGAACGAACGTCCGACCCGTTCGATCGGTCCGCCTCGCCTATCTTCACGGCTTCGAGCGTTCTGCGTACGTACCGGCGGTGGCGTGCAGCGACGGGGCGCCGGATCTCATGATATTCTGAGGCGATGTACGTAGCTTACGCTCGAACTTTCATTTTGCTCGCCTTCCACCACCGTCTTCCGTGGAATCCTTCCCGCATCTGGAGCCGAAGCTGCTGATCGCCAACTTCACGCCGTCGGGCGAAGGGCTCTATCGAAACGAGGCCTGGGAGGAAACGGTCGGCAGTGACTGGTCTCTCCTCGAAGCGGAAGACCGCAGCCGCGCCCAGCAGTTTCTGACGGAGGCCGGCGAGGGCTCGCTCGTCACGAGTCAGTTTTTTCTGCTGCAGGTACCGAAGGAGCCCGACCCCCTTCCGATCCTGCTCAATTTCTTGCCGGTCCACGTTCGGGGCGAGGACGGCTCGCCGACGATCGGCGCCGTGATCGTTACGGGGGAGGTCCTCCGCGAGCCCGCAACGTGGACGCAGAGCCAGACGCAGCGCAATCGCCTCGAAACGCTGGGCAGGATGACGATGGGCATCGCTCACGACTTCAACAACCTGCTAAGCGGCATCCTTGGGTACACCGAGCTGCTGAAGAATTACGCCGAAAAAGAACTGGCCGACCGCACGCTGGCCGAACACCTGGACACGGTCGAGCGGGCGGCCCTGGATGGGGCCGCCTTGATCCGCAAGATTCAACAGTACATTCGGCAGGAGCGTCAGACCCACTTCGCCCCGCTGGATATTCCGACGCTGATCCAGGACTGCATCGCACTGACGCGACCTTACTGGCACAACGAGCCCCGGCGCCAGGGCATTTCCATCGAGGTCGAACAGGACTACGAGGACGTCCCGCCGGTCATGGGTTCGGCTACCGAGCTCCGCGAGGTCTTCCTCAACCTCATCCTCAACGCCGTTCAGGCCATGCCCAACGGCGGCCGCCTCGTCTTCCGTACCGACGAATCGAAGAACGGCGTGCGCATACGCGTCAAGGATACGGGGACGGGGATGTCCGATACCGTGCGGGAACGAATTTTCGAGCCGCTGTACACGACGAAGGGAGAGCGGGGTACGGGTATGGGCCTCGCCATCAGCTACGGAATCATCCAGGAGCACGAAGGAACCATCACGGTGAAGTCGCACCTCGGCGAGGGCACGCTCTTCGAGATCATCCTGCCGCCCGCCGAGGACGGGCGCCAGGAGCGGGCCTCCGTCTCCGAAGAGGGCATCGGCACACCGGCTCGCGTCCTCATCGTAGACGACGAAGAGATGGTCCGCAATATTCTGGTCAAGCTCCTTTCGCTCAAAGGCCATGAGGTCACGCCGGTCGGCTCCGCCTCCGAGGCCTTGTCGATCCTGGAACAGCGCGTCTTCGACGTCGTCTTCACGGACCTCGGCATGCCGGAGATGAACGGCCGACAGCTCGCGCACGAAATCCGGCAAACGTACGATAAGCTCCCCGTCGTCCTGCTAAGCGGAGACACGGAGATCGGGGAGCCGGGCGACGACGTGGACGTCGTCCTTTCGAAGCCGTTCAAGATAGCCGACCTGGAAACGACGATACAGAAGCTGCTCGACCGCTGACTCGCCCGGAGCCCAGGCCTGCCCGAGGCTTGCAAACAAATTACAGTCGGGTCCGATCCGCGACACGTACCGACGGTACGTCAGTAGGAGATAGCAGCCGTCGGGCGGGGCATGTCCGTCACAATGGCATGAATGCTCCTTTGGCTTGGTTTTTGAAGTTTACACCACCTCCGATGCGGCCATCCATGTCGACTTTCATCGACGACGGGCTCCGGTGGTCACCGCGGCGCCTTGAACATAGACGGAACGATCAGCGCATGTTAGATAGAGAGATCAGTCCAAACACGCACATGCTCGAGCTCTTAGATGCGGACGATCCCGAGCAGAGCATCCCGCTCCCAACGGCGGATGAAGAGAAGGAGATGAGCATGTCGGACGTGCCCGAGACGCTACCGATTCTGGCACTCCGCAACACCGTCCTCTTTCCCGGCGTCGTGCTGCCCATCACGGTGGGTCGCGATGCGTCCCTCAAGCTCGTCAAAGACGCCTTCAACGACGATCGTCTGATCGGCGTGGTCGCACAGAAAAGCAGCGACGTGGAAAACCCGGATCCCGGCGACCTTTACAATTTCGGCACGGTGGCGACGATCCTGAAGCTCATCAAGATGCCGGACGGATCGAAGTCGATCGTCATCCAGGGTAAGCGTCGTTTTCAGGTCGAGGAGTACACGCAGACGGAGCCGTACTTCGAGGCCAGGGTCAGCGCCATCGAAGAAGATATTGCCGGCGACGACGTCGAGCTTCAGGCTCGCATCCGATCGATCAAGGAGCTGGCTATTCAGATCGTCAATCTGTCGCCCAACCTGCCGAGTGAGGCCGCCTATGCGATTCAGAACATCGATTCGCCGGCCTTTCTGATTCACTTCATTGCATCGAACCTCCAGATCGACGTGGAGGACAAGCAAGATCTGCTGGAGACGCGGCAGCTGGTGGACCGCGCCGAAAAGGTGATGGGCCATCTGAACCGAGAGCTGCAGGTGCTCCAGCTCTCCGAAGAGATTCGCACGCGCGTCAAGTCCGACGTCGACCAGCAGCAGCGCGAGTACCTCCTCCGTCAGCAGATGAAGGCGATCCAGGACGAGCTGGGCGAAGGGGAAGCCGGCGGGGTGGAGATCAAGGAGCTGCGGGACCGGGCTCGCGAGAAACCCCTGCCCGATCACGTCCGTGACGCGCTCGAAAAGGAACTCGACCGCCTCGCGCGAACCAATCCGGCCGCGCCGGACTACGCGGTCACGCGCAACTATGTCGACTGGATCCTCGACCTTCCGTGGCTCGAATACTCGGAGGATCATCTCGACATCGCCAGGGCCGAAGAGGTTCTCGACGAGGACCATTACGGCCTCGAGCAGGTCAAGAAACGCATCCTCGAATATCTGGCCGTGCTGAAGCTTAAGGGCGACATGAAGGCGCCCATTCTGTGCTTCTACGGCCCTCCGGGCGTCGGCAAGACGAGCCTCGGGAAAAGCATCGCCCGTGCGGTGGGCCGCGAGTTCGTCCGCATGAGCCTCGGCGGCGTTCGCGACGAGGCTGAGATTCGCGGGCATCGGCGCACCTACGTAGGGGCGCTGCCCGGACGCATCATCCAGGGCATTAAGAAGGCCGGAACGAACAACCCCGTCTTCATGCTCGATGAGGTCGACAAGCTCGGATCCGACTTCCGGGGGGATCCGTCGAGCGCCCTCCTCGAGGTCCTCGATCCGGAGCAGAACGACAACTTCAACGATCACTATCTCGAGCTCGACTACGATCTCTCCAAGGTGCTCTTCATCGCCACGGCCAACTTCCTGGAGATGATCCCCGGGCCGCTGCGCGATCGGATGGAGATCATCGAGATCAACGGCTACACGCAGGAGGAGAAGCTGCAGATCGCCATGCAGTACCTCGTGCCCCGTCAGATCGAGCGGAATGGGCTCAAGGAGGGCCAGATGACGTTCACGGACGAGGCACTCAGCCTCATCATCGACGGATACACCCGAGAGTCCGGCGTGCGGCAGCTCGAACGCACGATCGGATCCGTGGCACGAGGCGTCGCGAAGAAGGTCGCCGTCGGCGAGATCGAATCCGCCACGGTCGACAGCGACGACCTGGAAGAGTATCTCGGCGCTCGGAAGCACTTTTCCGAAGTGGCGCAGCGTACCGAAGTGCCCGGCGTGGCGACCGGACTGGCCTGGACTCCCGTCGGGGGCGACATCCTGTTCATCGAGGCCTCCGTGTCACGCGGCAGCGGACGCCTGATTCTTACCGGCAAGCTCGGCGACGTGATGAAGGAGTCGGCACAGGCTGCCCTCTCGTACGTGAAGTCGCGCGCCGATGAGCTGCACATCCCACGCGACGCATTTCGCTACTGGGACGTCCACGTCCACGTGCCGGCCGGAGCCGTGCCGAAGGACGGACCGTCTGCCGGCGTCGCCATGCTGAGCGCACTCGTCTCCATCTATACGCAGCGGCGCGTCAAGCACGACGTCGCCATGACCGGTGAGATTACACTGCGCGGGCTCGTTCTCCCGGTCGGCGGCATCAAGGAGAAGGTCCTCGCCGCCAAGCGTGCCGGCATTCAGCACGTGGTCCTTCCGGACAAGAACGAGAAGGACATCAAGGAGATTAAGAAAGAGGCCCTGGAGGGCCTGCGCATCGAGTACATCAAGCGCATGGACGAGATGGTCGACATGGTGCTCGAGGAGGAGGCCGTGACGGACGCCGAAGAGCTCTTCAGCGTGCCGGAACGGGAGAAGCGGCTCGAGGCCGCCCTCCCCAAGGATTCCAACGGCGCGCCGATCATCGAAGTGGAATCGTGAGGATCCGTTTGGTTGAAGCGTCTGCGGCCGCCGCCTACCCTCAACCTACCGCCTATAACCCGTCCTCATCGAGAATCTTTGCCTCGTCGATGTTCGGATCGCGGCCCTCGCGAAAGGCCTTCTCCGCGTCGATGCATATGTCCGCCGCCCGGCGAACCGTGCTGTCGATGGCGCCGGCGGCCAGGCGGACGGCCGTTCCCCCGAGAAAGACGGCCTTGCCCAAAAAATTGAGACGTTCGAACTCGACGAGACGGCTTTCGGAATCATTCATGGCGTTTCCGTGCTATCGTCATCGGATGGCGGCCCGGCGTCTGCGGCGGTCGCGTGCCCGTCATTGGACTCGCTCGTCTCGCCGGGCGCAGCGTCCTCATCCCGTCGCTTCCTCCGCGAGCGCTTGTTGAAGGCGTCGTTGATCTCGTCGGAAATGGCCCGCCCCAGCGCGTCGATGCCGCGAGCGACGGTCGTAACGGACGCTTCCAGCAGGAAGACAACTTTCTCTTCCGAACTAAGCGCGTCGAAATCGGAACGAACGCGCTCGTACTTCTCTTTCCTGTCCCGGTCACTCATAGTAGGCCTGCGGATCTGTGCGCACGCTGGCGCTGTAACTAATGCACGTTGAATCTTTTGTGTAGACGAGAGATGTACCTGGAGGTTTCATACCACGCGGCGAGAAGCGACGGGCCATGATCGAGTCGGACGATGCGCATCAGCCCCACGTCGACGATGAGGAGCACGTCTACGGCGTCGTCATGCGATCCACCGGAAGCTGGTATGACGTGCGCGTCGGCGAGGAGGTGATCCCCTCAAAAGTCCGAGGCAAGTTCAGACTCCAGGAGGACGACGTCACCAACCCGGTGGCCGTCGGAGACCGCGTAACCATCCGCCTCAATCCCGACGACACTGGTATGATTACGGAGATCCACGAGCGGACCAATCAGCTCAGCCGTCGCGCGGCCGGGCGCCGGGTGGGCCGCGAACACGTCATCGTGTCCAACATCGACTTCGTGTGGATCATTGAGTCGATACGTATGCCGAAGCCGAATCCGGGCTTCATCGACCGCGTGCTGGTCACGACGGAAGCACACGACATCCGCGCCGGCATCGTATTTAACAAGATGGACCTGGCACGGAAGAGGGATCTGGCGCGTCTGGAGAACCTCATGGCCGTCTATGAGCCGCTGGGCTATCCCGTCCTCACGACGAGTGCCGAGTTGGGGGAAGGGGTCGACGAGCTTCGAAGGCAGCTGGAAGGGCGTTCCAGCGTGCTGACCGGTGCGTCCGGCGTCGGCAAGTCGTCGCTGCTGAACAGGATCGAGCCGGAGCTGGACATCAAGACGGCCGACGTGAGCGAGAAGACGAGCAAGGGACGCCATACCACCACGTACGCGGCGCTCTTCCCATTGAGCGGCGGAGGCTACCTCGTTGACACGCCCGGCATCCGTGAATTCGGCGTCCTGAACGTCGAACCCTGGGAGCTGTCGCATTATTTCGTGGAGTTCGCGCCGCACCTTGAATGGTGCCGGTTCCCTACGTGCACGCACGATCACGAACCCGGCTGCGGCGTCAAGGCCGCCGTGGAGAACGGGGAGATATCCGAGCTGCGCTATCGCAGCTATCTGAACATTCTGGCGTCGATTCAGCGGGGAGATCAGGACGTAGGACGCTAGGGCCCGTCGATCAATCGCCGGCCCTCCTTATTTCGGATGCTTCTGCTTTCAATCGTCCGAACGATCGCATTCCTGCAGCACGGCGTCGAGGTCGAGATCGCGAAGCGCGTCGACGGCCACCTCGAAGCGGCCGGTGCCGCAAAGCCCGCGGATGCCTGCCTCCTCGTACGCCTCCAGGAGGCGCCGAATGCCGGCATCTCGTACACGCCGTGCGATCTCCCTATCTCTCGTCGCCTCGCGGCTTCGGATGTCCATCGTTGAATACGTCCTACAGAGGGCTGCCCTCTTCGTCGTCTGCCGGTGCGTCGCTGCGCCGCGTCAGCAGCCGCTGCTCGAGACCATCGATCTTCTCCTCGAGAGGCCGCACGGCCTCGGCCACGGCCGCGCCGATTACGTCCGCGAGCTCCTTCGTCGTTAGGCTCGCCTCGCCGCTGCGGCCCTCCAGATAGGAAGCGACCATCTTCGCGATGCGCACCAACGCCCAGGAACCAACTACGATGGCCGTGATGGCCACGATCATGATCCAGAAGGGGCCGAACATGGGCTTCTCCTCCCCGGG